>JAYTNC010000553.1:0-3598 GCA_043748515.1 Gemmatimonadota bacterium
GCGTCGCGAATGGCGGCGACCCGGCCATCCATCATGTCGGATGGGGCGACGATGTCGGCACCCGCGTCGGCGTGAGCCACCGCGACCGAGGCGAGCAGCGGCAAGGACGCGTCGTTGTCGATCTCGCCGTCGACGACGGCCCCGCAGTGTCCGTGATCGGTGTACGCGCAGAGGCAGACGTCTGTCATGATCACGATATCCGCCCCGAACTGCTTGCGCAGCGCGCGCACCGCACGGGGCACCGAGCCCTCCGGGGCGTGCGCTGCCGTGCCCAGCGGGTCCTTGGTCCCGCCCGTCGGCGTTCCGAACAGCAGCACCGTACGGATGCCGAGCGCGAGGTCCAGCTCGACCTGACGCGACAGGTCGTTGATCCCGAGTCGCGCGATCCCGGGCATCGATTCGATCGGCTCTCTGGCATCGCTCGTCGGCAGCACGAAATGCGGCATGATCAGCTGGCGCGCCTGCACGGACGTCTCGGCGACGAGGTCACGGAGTGCCGCGCTACGCCGAAGACGCCGGGGGCGCACACGGCTGCTGGGGTCGACGCGGGGGTCCGCCACTACGCTCTGATCGTGCATTGCATGGCCTCAATGAGTCCATCAAGATCCGGTGTCTTCGATTCACCGGTCACCACGAGCCCGGCCGAGGAGACGGCGGCGCTCGTAGTGGGACCGATGGTGAACAATCGTGTCGTAGCGCTGACCAGCGCCTGGTTGAGCAATCCCGTGACCGCGGACGGGCTGGCGAGCAGCACGTCCGATATTCCTTCCCGCGAAAGATCGCGAAGCGTCGGGGTCGGCGGGGCAGGGAGGGTGCGATACACGTCGACGCGACTGACGACGGCGCCGGTCCGCGCCAGGCCGCGTTCCAGATCGTCCCGACCGGCCTCCGCTCCGACGACCAGCACGCGACGGCCTCGCGCCCCGCTGCCCCACAGCGTCGCCAGTTCTTCCGCGAGCGCGGCCGACGTGCCCACGCGGGGGACGAACGGTGCTTGGACGCCAAGTCCCCGTGCGGCGTTGGCCGTCGCTGCGCCGACGGCGCCCACACGCGTGCCCCGTGCGAGTCGCGCGCCGGAGCGCACCACGGCGTCGACGCCGCGCACGGACGTGAACAGCACCCAGTCGGCCGTGCCGAGCGCCGCCACGAGTCGCGCGCGCGTCAGCGCGTCGTCGCACGACTCCGAGTATACGCACGGCATGATGACCGGCGTGGCGCCGCGCTCGGCGAGCCGCTGCGCCCATGGCCCTGCGTCCACCAGGGCGCGCGTCAGGAGCACGTGGCGACCGGCGAACGCATGCCGTGGCATCGGCCGTTTCATCGGGACACGAGCCGCGCAAGGGCGCACCACGCATCGGAAGCAACCGCCGCGGGATCGGAGCCGGCGGCGCTGGCACGCGCCACCGAGCCGTCCTCGAGTCCCAGCGCGGCGGTCAAGTTGAGCGTGCCATCCGGTGCCGACGTGCACCAGGCGCCGAACGGCAGCGTGCATCCACCGTCGGCGAGCCGGAGCGCCTCGCGTTCCGCGCTGAGTGCGAGACGGCATTGCTCGTCGTCGATCGCCGCGACGGCGGTCCGTACCGCGGCGGCGTCGGCGCGCACCTGCACGGCGATGGCGCCCTGTGAGGGCGCCGGAACGAAGCGCGCGGGATCGAGCCGCACGGCGGTGACGTCGGCGGGCAGGGTGAGTCGGCTGGCGCCATCGACGCGGGCCAGGCGGAATAACCCCGCGGCGGCAAGGACGATCGCGTCGAAACGACCCTCGATGAGCGCCTGCACCCGCGTGGGCACGTTGCCGCGCAGTTGCGCGATCCGGAGGTCCGGGCGCGCATCGAGCAAAAGCGCGCGGCGGCGAGCGGCGGACGTTCCGACGCAGGCACCGTCGGCCAGTGGGAGGTGGCCGCGCGATGCCACGAGGGCCTCGCCGCGCACGAGCAGGACATCCGCCGGATCGACGCGCTCCGGCACGGCGCCGATGATCAGCCCGTCGGGGCTGCGTGACGGCAGGTCCTTGTACGAGTGCACTGCGACGTCGATCTCGCCTGCGAGCAGCGCGGACTCGATCTCCCGCACGAAGACGCCGAAGGCGCCAATGTCGATGAATGCGCGGTCGGTCACGCGATCCCCTTCCGTGGAGATCACGACGATCCGCGCGTCGTGTCCGGCCGCGTTCAGGCGAGCGGTGACATCGTTGGCCTGGGCGAGGGCGAGGGCGGAGCCGCGCGTGCCGATGCGGAGTTTCACGAGGCGAACGACTCCGGTGACAGTGGCTCGGAGCCGGCCCCATCCGTCGCGCGCGTCGCTGCATCTCGCTTGCCGAGCGAGCCGTTCTGGAAGAACGTCTCCACCGCTGCCGGCCCGAATTCGAAGGCCAGGTCGCGCAAGCCGATGGACGGCAGGTGCGCCATGCGATTTGCGAGCGTCTCCGCCCATCGGCGAACCGCCTCACGGTCCGTGTCGGGCAAGCCGGGCAACGACTTGGCCAGCAAGCGCTCGACGCCTTCCTGCGCCGTGCGCCGATACTGCAGCCGCAGCTGCGCGATCATCTCCCCGACCATGCGCTCTGCGGTCTGCTTGCGAAAATCCACCACGGCCTCGTCGATGATCGCGCGGGCGTCGGCGAACTCCAGCATCAGCCGCTCTCGTCCCTGCGCCGCGTCATCGCTGATCCGCTCCATCCCGATGCGCGGCACGTCCGCCGCCGCCGCCACCTCGGGTGCGACGTTCGGCGGGACCCCGAGGTCGATGATCAGTGGCGGCTCTCCAGATGTCGAGCGACCGGCCAGTCGCTCGAGATCGGCGCGCCCGAGCACTGGTTCGGGAGCGCCCGTGGCGAGGATCACGACCTCCACGGCGTCCGGCGCGATGCGGAAGGCGTCGAGCGACCGTGCCGATCCGCCGACCGAAGCGGCCAGCTCCTCGGCGCGCGAGAGGGTGCGGTTCACGACGAGCAGCGGCGTGCATTCCGCGGCCAGGAGGGTCGCGCACTGCTCCGTCATCGGTGAGACCCCGACCAGTGCCACCCGGCCCGGCGTACGACGCAAGCGGTCGAGTGCGTGCTGCACGGCGACATCCGCGAGGGAGACCGAGCCGATGCGGCCTTCGGTCATCGGGCGGATGCGCTTCGCGACCTTGAGTGCCTCCTCGCACACGCGCTCGACTCGCGGGCCGCTGGTGCCGACCGTCTTCGCGAGTGCCAACGCATCGCGGAACTGCCCCGCCACCTCGCTCTCGCCTATGCGCGCCGAATCGAGACCCGAGGCCACGACGAACAGGTGCTCGGCCGCGCCCTCACCGTGCCAGGCGCGCAACGCGTGTTCGGCCTCGCCCGGCCGTGGCTCGACGCCCCTGAGCGCCGCGAAAATGCGTCGGCGCACGGCGTCGAACGAAACCGGGCCGTTCGTGGCAAAGACGATCTCCACTCGACCGCAAGTCGCGAGGTACACCAACTCGTCAACGCCGGCGGCCGCAAGGAGTTGCGGGAGTCGCTCGGCGCGCTCCTCGCGCGGGATCGTCAGTGCCGCGAGGACGTCCGCCCGACGATGGCGCCAGCAGATGCCCACCACGCCTACGCGATGCACCTTGGTCCCCCGAGTCG
>JAYTNC010000554.1:0-6256 GCA_043748515.1 Gemmatimonadota bacterium
TACGCGACGTTCGACAAGCTCGGCGGCACGCGGTACGACGGCGAGGCGATCAAGCGGCATCTCGATGCGGTGCTCGCGTTGCCATTCATCGACATCGCCGGGATCCGCTCGCGGAAGTTCAAGGTCGCCTACGACGCCTGCCGCGGCGCCGGCGGCGCGGTGATTCCGCACCTCCTCGAACTGCTCGGCTGCGACGTCCACGCGATCGAGCTCGAGGCCGACGGCCGCTTTCCGCGACCGCCCGAACCGATCCCCGAGAACCTCGGCCCGCTGGAGCGGCTCGTGCGCGAGACCGGGGCGCAGATCGGCTTCGCGACCGACCCGGACGTGGACCGCCTGGCCCTCGTGTCCGATGCCGGGATCGCGATCGGCGAGGACTACACGCTCGCGCTCGCCACACGTGTCGTACTGCGTCACCGCAGCGGGCCGGTGGTGACGAATCTTTCGACCTCCCGGATCGTCGATGACATGGCGGTCGCGGGCGGCTCCCGGGTGATCCGGGCCCCCGTCGGCGAGGTGAATGTGGCCCTCCGGATGCGTGCGGAGGGAGCGATCATCGGTGGCGAGGGCAACGGCGGGGTGATCCTGCCGGAGCTCCACTTGGGACGTGACGCGCCTCTCGGCGTGGCACTGCTCTTGCAAATGTTGCACGAGGATGGGGAGCCGCTCTCCAAGACGGTGGCGCGCTTCCCCCGGTACGCGATCATCAAGGACAAGCTGGACCGTCCGGCGAAGCCGCTCGATGCCGTCTACGCGGCGCTCACGGCGGCCTTCCCGGACGCCGAGGCCGACACGCAGGACGGTCTCCGGCTCGCCTGGCCCGACAAATGGGTGCATATCCGGCCGTCGGGGACCGAGCCGATCGTCCGGGTGATCGCGGAGGCCCCGACGGTGGAAGGGGCGAAGGCGCTGGTCGAGCAGGGACGGCAACTGTTGGCGAAGCTGGCGTGAGCCGGAACCGGATGAAGGTTGGAGGATGAAGGCGCTGAAGGTCGCCCTCACGCCATCTTTCATCCTTCATCCTTCTTCCTTCATCAGTCTCTATGTGCGGTATCGTCGGCTACATCGGCCCCAAGCAGGCCATCCCCATCCTCGTCGCCGGCCTCAAGCGGCTCGAGTATCGCGGCTATGACTCGGCCGGCGTCGCCGTCTTCGACGGCGAGACGCTCGAGACGCGGCGCGCGGCGGGGAAGATCGCCAAGCTCGAGGGCGCGCTCGTCGCCGATCCCGTGACCGGCAAGGTCGGCATCGCGCACACGCGCTGGGCCACGCACGGCCCGCCGACCGAGCGCAACGCGCATCCGCACCTGAGCAGCGACGAGTCGATCGCCGTCGTGCACAACGGCATCATCGAGAACGCCGACGTGCTCCGGAAGCAGCTCATCACGCTCGGGCACACCTTCCGCTCCGACACCGACACCGAGACGATCTCGCACCTCATCCAGGAGCTCTATGTGAACTCGCTGGAAGAGGCCGTGATCGCCGCGCTGCGCAAGGTCGAGGGCACCTTCGGCATCGCGGTGGTGTCGAGCCGCGATCCCGAGAAGATCGTCGCCGCGCGCAAGGGCAGCCCGCTGCTCATCGGCATCGGCGACGGCGAGTACTTCCTCGCTTCCGACGCCTCGGCGATCCTCGCGCACACGCGCGAGGTCGTCTATTTGGACGACGGCGACCTGTGCGTGCTCACGCCCGACGGCTACCGCGTGATGGACATCAACTCGACGCCGCTCAGCCGGTCGGTCGAGCGCATCGAGTGGGACCTCGCCGCGATCGAGCGGGGCGGGTTCGACCACTTCATGCTCAAGGAGATCTTCGAGCAGCCGCAGACGGTGGAGAACACCATGCGCGGCCGCCTCATCCTGGAGGACGGCACCTCCAAACTCGGTGGCATCAATCTCAGCCACGAGCAGTTGATGAACATCGACAACGTCGTCATCACCGCCTGCGGCACCAGCTGGCACTCGGCGCTCATCGGCGAGATGATGATCGAGGACTTCGCGCGCATCCCCACCGAGGTCGAGTACGCGTCGGAGTTCCGCTATCGCAACCCGATCGTCACGCCGCGCACGCTCTGCATCGTGATCTCGCAGTCGGGCGAGACCGCCGACACGCTCGCCGCGATGCGCGAGGCGAAGCGCCGCGGCGCCCGCACCCTCGGCCTCGTGAACGTCGTCGGCTCGACGATCGCGCGCGAGGACGACGGCGGCGTCTACCTGCACGCCGGTCCCGAGATCGGCGTCGCGTCGACCAAGGCGTTCACGAGCCAGGTCGTCGCGCTCGCGCTCTTCGCCCTCAAGCTCGGCCGCAAGCGCACGCTCTCGGTGATGCGCGGCCGCGAGGTCGCGCAGGCGCTCGCCGACCTGCCCAAGCAGATCCAGAGCATCCTCGACCGCGCGCCGGAGATCGAGAGGATCGCCGATGCGTACAAGAACTCCCAGAACTTCCTCTACCTCGGCCGTGGCTACAACTTCCCGGCCGCGCTCGAGGGCGCGCTCAAGCTCAAGGAGATCAGCTACATCCACGCCGAGGGTTATCCCGCGGCCGAGATGAAGCACGGACCGATCGCCCTGATCGACGAGTCGATGCCGGTGGTCTTCATCGCGCCGCACGACGCGGTCTTCGAGAAGATCGTGTCGAACATCCAGGAAGTGCGCGCGCGGCACGGCAAGACGATCGTGATCACGAGCCGAGAGGAACCGGCGCTCGAAGGGCTCATCGATCACGAGATCCGCGTGCCCCACACGATCGACATGCTCACGCCGATCCTCGCGAGCGTCCCGCTGCAGCTCCTCGCGTATTACATCGCCGTCAAGCGCGGTGCGAACGTCGACCAGCCGCGCAACCTCGCCAAGTCGGTGACGGTGGAATAGCGGGCGCGGGCGGCAGGCGTGGAATATCTTCAGGGGCGGTTCCGCGAGGTGCGGGGCCGCCCTGTCCGTTCCCTCCAGCGCTCATTCCGATGCGTCTCGCACTCCTGCTCCTCGCCGCGCCCGCGCTCGCCTCCGCCCAGGCCGCTCCCCGGCAGCAGGCAAAGCCCGCGCCGCCGGTCGCCGTCGCACAGCCGGTGCTCACCGCCGCGCCGTTGCAAGAAGGCGCCGTCGCGAGCGCCGAACGCTGGGATCGCGCCTTCTTCGCGTGGGACGCTGGGCGCTACGACGATGCCCTCGACGACCTCAAGCGCCTGCTCGCCTCGCCCGATGCCGGTGCGTATCACGACCGCGTTGCCGAACTCACCGGCGAGCGCTGGAGCACCGTCGAGGTCGCGAAGGACGCCCGGACGCCGCGCTGGGCGCCGGACGGTCGGCACCTTTCATATGAAGTGGGGGCCGGGACCGCACGGAAGGTGCGGATCGTGCGCGCGGCCGACGGTCACCCGATCGTGGTCGAAGCGGCCGGCTCCGCCGTCACGTTCTCACCGGACGGCCGCGTGGCCGCCTGGCTCGCTCCGATGAGCGACGGCCGGCCGGGCATCGCCTGGACGCGCCTCGACGGCGGCAGCACCGGGACGATCGCGATCGACGCCGCAGCCGCCACGGGACTCACTCTCGTCGGACGCTCGCCCCTGCGCGCCGTACTCATCACGGGCTCGACCGGCGACTCCACCGCGACGCTCCGCGCCCGCGATCTCACCGGCGGTGACGGCACCTGGCGCACGATCGCCGTCGCCGAGGGCCAGCCCGTCGAGCTCCTGCGCTCGGCGAACGGACTGCGCACGCTCGTGCTGCTCGGTCGACGCGGCGCCTTCGCTCGCGCCGGCCAGGCCTTCGCCGTCGGCGCGCGCACCGACGGCTTCGCCGAACTCGCGATGGGAGACGCGTCCGCCCTGACCGCGCGGGTCGAAGGCACGTCACCGGCGCTCTCGGCCGACGGCTCGACGGTGGCATGGATCTTCATGGCTGGCGGACGCGCGCAGGTGATGGCGCGCCGCGGCGAGGGCCAGCCGGTGACCGTGCTCACGAGCACGACGCCCGTTCAGGCGCTCGCGCTCGCGCCCGACGGTTCACGCGTGGCGTGGCAGACGATGCTCCGCGAGGACTGGGAGCTCTTCGCCGCCCCCGTCGCGAGCGACGCGACGCCGCAGCGCGTGACGCGCGAGATCCAGCACGACCTCCAGCCGCAGTTCCTCTCGCCCACCCGCTTGCTCGGCCTCATCGGCGAGGCGCGGCACCGCCGCTCGCATCTGTACGACCTCGGCACCGGCGTGCGCACGCGGATGTTCCACAACAACTCGGTGCGCACCGTGGCGCCGGAGTACGAATGGGTCCCGTCGCCCGACGGCACGCGGGTCGCGATCGTCGCCGAACGCGACGGCGACACCGTCACGCCGCACCGCCACCTGTTCGTGACCGACCTGACCACGCCCGTCACGCACGCCGCGCTCGTCACGCGCGTCGACTCGAATCTCGTCGTGGAGCGCGCGCTCCGCGCCAACGGCCGTCGCGTCTTCGCGCCGATCGCGCTCGCCGTGAGCGATGCCACGGCCGCGGTCGACGTGGGGCGCATCTACTCGTACGAGAAGGCGCTGTTCGGCTTCGACTCCAAGCACATCACGCAGCCCGGCAACCGGAAGGCCGTGGAGTGGCTGCTCGAGCAGTACCGGAGCTTCGGGCTGCAGGCGCATCTGCAGCCGTTCACGACCGTCGCCGGCGCGGAGATCGACGTCGCCAACGTCGTCGCCGTCATCCCGGGCACGGTGAACCCGGAGCTCGTCTATGTGGTGGGCGCGCACTTCGATTCGCGCGCCGAGGGTCCGGGCGCCGACGACAACACGTCGGGTACGGCGATGATCCTCGAGGCGGCGCGCGTGCTCGCCAAGCGTCCGCAGCCGGCGACTGTGATGTTCGTCTCGTTCACCGGCGAGGAGTCGGGGCTGCGCGGCGCGCGCGAGTTCGGCCGCCGCATGAAGGATTCGATCCAGGTCGTCGGCGCGCTCAACAACGACATGATGGGCTGGTCGAACGACCACCGGATGGACAACACCATCCGCTATTCGAATCCCGGCCTGCGCGACGTGCAGCATGCGGCCGCGATCCAGTTCTCGCGCCTGATCACCTACGACGCGTTCTACTTCAAGAACACCGACGCCAACGCGCTCTACGACGCGTGGGGCGACATCGTCGGCGGCATCGGCTCGTATCCGATCCTCGGCAACCCGCACTACCACATGCCGCACGACGTGCTCGAGACGATCAATCACCAGCAGCTGGCCGAGACGTCGCGCGCGACGGTCGCGACGATCATGCTGATGGCGTCGAGCCCCTCGCGCCTCACGGGAGTGAAGGTCGCCGGCACCGCGGTCACGTGGGACCGCGCCCGCGAGAAGGGCGTCTCGCGCTACCTCGTGCGCTACGGCCCCGCCTCCGACCCGTCGCGGCACTCGGTGACGGTGACGTCGCCGCGCGCGACGCTCCCGACGCTGCGCCCGGGGTGGCAGGTCGCGGTGAAGGCCGTGAACGCGCGCGGCCTCGAAGGCTGGGACTGGGCGCGCGCGGTGGTGCCGTAAGCGTGCGCGTCCTCCTGCAGCGCGTCTCGCGCGCCGAGGTGCGCGTCGAGGGACGCGTGATGGGCCGGATCGGGCGCGGATTCTGCCTGCTCGTCGGCTTCACCGGCGCCGACACCGACGAGAAGAACGTCTGGATGGCCGACAAGGTCTCCGGGCTCCGTCTCTTCGGCGACGCCGACGGCAAGATGAACCTCGGGCTCGGCGAGGTCGACGGCGAGGTGCTCGTCGTGAGCCAGTTCACGCTCTACGGCGATGCGGAGAAGGGCCGGCGGCCGAGCTTCATCGACGCCGCGCGTCCGGAGCAGGCGATCCCGCTGTACGAAGGATTCGTGCGCCTGCTGCGCGAGCGCGGGCTCAAGGTCGAGACGGGCGAGTTCGGCGCGATGATGGAGGTCGAGCTCGTGAACGACGGCCCCGTGACCCTTTGGCTGGAGCGATGACCGTGCACACCCCCGTCGAGGTCATCCTCGCGTCGCAGTCGCCGCGCCGGCGCGAACTCCTCACGCTCGTCGGCATCAGGCACGTGGTGAGCCCGGCCGACATCGACGAGTCGGTCATGCCCGACGAAGCGCCGGTGCCGCATTGCGAGCGCCTCGCGCGCGCCAAGGCGCACGTGCTCGCCGAGCGGCACCCGGACGCGGTGATCATCGCCGCCGACACGATCGTCGTGCTCGACGGCGACATCCTCGGCAAGCCGCGCGACGCCGCCGATGCGCGGGCGATCATCGCGCGGCTGAGCGGGCGCACGCACAC
>JAYTNC010000555.1:0-18439 GCA_043748515.1 Gemmatimonadota bacterium
TGGCGTCGAGGCCCTCCGCGACGCGATCAAGCGCGCCGCGATCGCCATCGGTGCGCCCGACGACGTCCAGCCCAATCTCGAACGCCCGCGCGATCCCGCGCACGGCGACTGGGCGAGCAACGTCGCGATGACCCTCGCGAAGCCCCTCGGCAAGAAGCCGCGTGACGTCGCCGAGGCGCTCATCGCCGCGCTCGACACCAAGGCCGCCGGCGTCTCCGAGACGACCGTGGCGGGGCCGGGGTTCATCAACTTTCGCCTCTCCACCGCGGACCTCGCGTCGGGGATCGGTCGCATCCTGGCGACCGGCGATCTCTGGGGCCGGGGACAGGGCGGCGCGGGGAAGTCGGCCAATGTCGAGTTCGTCTCGGCCAACCCGACGGGACCGCTGCACGTGGGTCACGGCCGCCAGGCCGCGCTCGGCGATTCGATCGCCGCACTGCTCGCCTCGCAGGGATGGAACGTCACGCGCGAGTTCTACTACAACGACGCCGGCGTCCAGATCGCGAACCTCGCGCGCTCGGTGCAGGCGCGGCTGCGCGAACGCGCCGGCGATGCGCTCGCGATCCCCGAGGGCGGCTATCATGGCCAGTACATCGCCGAGATCGCGGAGCGCTACGCCGCGGAGTTCTCGAACGACGCGCGCGGTGACGACCTCGAGCAGGTGCGCGCCGTCGCGGTGCGCGAGCTGCGCAAGGAACAGGACCTCGACCTCCGCGCCTTCGGCGTGAAGTTCGACGTCTACTTCCTCGAGAGCTCCCTCTACACCGACGGCCTCGTGGAGAAGACGGTCGACCGGCTCGTGAAGGCGGGGCACACCTTCGAGGACGACGGCGCGCTCTACCTGCGCACGACCGCGTACGGCGACGACAAGGACCGCGTCATGCGCAAGCGCGACGGGACCTTCACGTACTTCGTGCCCGACGTCGCGTACCACGTGACGAAGTTCGAGCGCGGCTTCACGCGCGCGATCAACGTGCAAGGGGCCGACCATCACGGCACCACGGCGCGCGTGCGCGCGGGGCTGCAGGCGCTCGACATGGGCATCCCCCAGAGCTACCCCGAGTACGTGTTGCACCAGATGGTCACCGTGATGAAGGGCGGCGAAGAGGTGAAGATCTCCAAGCGCGCCGGCAGCTACGTCACGGTGCGCGACCTCATCGACGAAGTGGGCCGCGACGCGGTGCGCTACTTCTTCCTCATGCGGAAGGGCGACAGCCAGCTCGTGTTCGACGTCGACCTCGCGCGTTCGCAGAGCGAGGAGAACCCGGTCTACTACATCCAGATGGCGCATGCGCGACTGAGCGGCATCTTCCGTGTGGGCGAGATCGATCCGGCGACCATCACCGGCGAGGGCGTCGACTGGAGCGCGCTCGACCAGCCCGAGGAGCGCGAGCTCGTCAAGGCGCTGCTCGACTGGCCGGTGCTCGTGGCCGCCGCAGCCGAGGCGGCGGAGCCGCACCGCGTGGCAAGCTGGCTCCTCGAGACGGCGCGCATGGTGCACACCTGGTACCACAAACATCACGTCCTCGGCGAAGCGCCGCGCATCATGCAGGCGCGCCTCGCGCTGGCGAAGGCCGCGCGCATCACGCTGGCGAACGGACTCGGGCTCCTCGGCATCACCGCGCCCGAACGGATGTAGGCCCGCCCTCGTCCCGCATCGCATCGCGTCGTTCATCATCCATCCTTCAGCCTTCATCCGAATGTCCGTCCTCGTCGTCGGCTCCGTCGCCCTTGATTCCGTCGAGACCCCGTTCGGCAAAGCCGACGATGTCCTCGGTGGGTCGGCCAACTACTTCGCCGCCTCCGCCTCGCACCAGACCCAGGTGCAGCTCGTCGGCGTCGTCGGCAACGATTATCCGATGGAGAAGCTCGAGCCGCTCAAGGCGCGCGGCATCGACTTCGCCGGACTCGAGCAGATGGAGGGCGAGTCGTTCCGTTGGCGCGGCCGCTACCGCCACGACCTCAACGCGGCCGAGACCCTCGAGACGCGTCTCGGCGTCTTCTCGCACTTCAAGCCGAAGATCCCGGCGCAGTTCACCGACGCCAAGTACGTCTTCCTCGCGAACATCGACCCACGCCTCCAGCTCGAGGTGCTCCGCCAGGTGAAGGCACCCAAGCTCGTCGCCTGCGACACCATGAACTTCTGGATCGAGTCGCGCCGCGCCGACCTGCTCGAGCTGCTCAAGCACGTCGACCTCATCACGCTCAACGACGGCGAGGCGCGCCAGCTCACCGAGTGCGCCAACCTCGTGCAGGCCGCGCGCTGGATCATGGACAAGGGGCCGAAGACCGTGCTCATCAAGAAGGGCGAGCATGGCGCCTTCATGTTCACCAAGGACGAGATCTTCTTCGCGCCGGCGTATCCGCTCGAGTCGGTCTTCGATCCGACCGGGGCGGGGGACTCCTTCGCCGGCGGCTTCATGGGCTGGCTCGCGCGCACCAACGACCTCACCACCGCCAACCTCCGCCGCGCCGTGATCGTCGGGTCGGCGATGGGCTCGTTCGTGGTCGAGGGCTTCTCGCTCTCGCGACTCCTCGAGATCTCCCGTGACGACATCGAGCGCCGCGTGGCCGATTTCCATCAACTCGTCTCCTTCGACAAGGCCCTCAACGCGTGAGCGCCGAGAGGAGCGACGACCAGAGCGACGACCAGAGCGACGCGCAGAGCGACGCGAAGCTGACCTACGCCAGCGCCGGCGTCGACATCGACGCGGCCGACGATTCCAAGCACCGCATCAAGCGGCTCGTGGAGTCGACCTTCACCGCCGGCGCGCGCGGCGCGTTCGGTGGTTTCGGTGGCATGTTCCGCGTGCCCGTGGGGATGAAGAAGCCGCTCCTCGTCGCGAGCGCGGACGGTGTGGGCACCAAGATCAAGATCGCGATCGAGGCCGACCGCCACGACACCATCGGCCACTGCCTCGTCAACCACTGCGTCAACGACATCCTGGTGCAGGGCGCCAAGCCGCTCTTCTTCCTCGACTACGTCGCGTTCGGCAAGCTCATCCCGTCGGTGGTCGAGGGCGTGGTCGCCGGAGTCTCCGCAGGCTGCCGCGAGAACGGCGCGTCGCTCATCGGCGGAGAGACCGCGGAGATGCCGGGCGTCTACACGCCGCCCGACTACGACCTCGCCGGCTTCGTCGTGGGCTGCGTCGAGGAGGACGAGGTCATCACCTCCGCCGGCGTGAGGGACGGCGACGTCCTCGTCGGCCTCGCGTCGACCGGTCTGCACACCAACGGCTACTCGCTGGCCCGTCACATTGTGACGGAGCGCATGAAGCTCGGCGTGCACGACCTCTTCCCCGATTCCGGCGGCAGGTCGGTCGCCGACGTCATGCTCGCGGTGCACCGCTCGTACCTCAGCATCCTCGGGCCGGTGCTCGGGAAGATCCACGCCATGGCGCACATCACCGGGGGCGGCATCCCCGGGAATCTCGACCGCGCCCTCCCGCCGCATCTCGACGCCGTGGTCGAGATGGCGAGTTGGGACATCCCGTCGCACTTCCGGGTACTCGAGGAAGCGGGCAGGGTCGACCGCGCGGAGATGTACCGGGCCTTCAACATGGGCGTCGGCATGATTGTGATCACCGACACAGCCGGTGCCTCCGCCGTGCGTGACCTTGCAGCACGTGCCGGAGTCGATTCATGGACCATCGGCCACACCCGCCCTGGATCGGGGCGGGTTCACCTCGTATGACACGGAGTTCGATACCTATGCGTCGTCTCTTCTTCGGCACCGCCCTCCTCGCCGCCGTCTCCGCGCCCGCCAGCGCCCAGGGCTGCGTCGCCGGCCCGACCGCCGACGCCTGCACCAAGGCCGTCGACCTCTGGGCCTACATGATGCCGCAGGTCGGCACCTCGCTCGTGGGCGGCAGCCACACGCTCGGCATCGGCACCACGCTCGGCGGCCTCGGGCACTTCGCGATCGCCGCTCGCGCGAACGCGATCATGGGCGACCTGCCCGACCTCAGCACCGTCAGCGTCAGCGCCCTCGGCCGGCAGAACAGCAACCTCACGACCAACACGCAGATCATCGGCCTTCCGGGCGTCGACTTCGCCATCGGCCTCTTCAAGGGTATCCCGCTCGGCGTGACGCGCATCGGCGGTGTCGATCTCCTCGGCAGCGTCACGTATGTGCCGGAGATCGAAGGCGACGGCGTCTCGCTCATCCCGTCGGACGGCTCGACGAAGATCGGGTTCGGCGCGCGCGTCGGGCTGCTCGAGCAGTCGCTCCTCGTTCCGGGCGTGTCGGTCTCGTACCTCGTGCGTGACCTGCCGACCCTGAACCTCACGGCATCGGCGTCCAACGCAGCCTTCGCGATCAACGACTTCAGCGTCAAGTCGACCTCGTGGCGCGTCGCCGCGCAGAAGAACCTGCTGCTCTTCCAGCTTGGCGCCGGCATCGGCCAGGACACGTACGACGCGAGCGCCGCGATCACCGGCACGGTGAGCCCGGCGACGCCCTTCAACGCCTCGGCCGCGCAGGAACTCAAGCGCACCACCATGTATGGCTCGCTCGGCTTCAACCTGTTCGTCGCGAAGGTCATCGCCGAAGTCGGCCAGGTGAGCGGCGGCGAGGTCGCCACGTTCAACACCTTCGACGAGGCGGCCGACAAGTCGCGGCTCTACGGCTCGGTCGGTATCCGCATCAGCTTCTGACCGACGCAGTGAAGGACCTCGCTCCAGCGCCGGGCCCGAAGGACGGGGCCCGGATGCGCCGCGCGCTGTTGCTCGCGCGGCGGGGCTGGGGCCGGACGGCGCCGAACCCCATGGTCGGCGCCGTCGTCGTTCGTGACGGGGTCGTGGTCGGCTCGGGGTGGCATGCCGAGTTCGGCGGGCCGCACGCCGAGGCGGTCGCGCTGGCCGCCGCGGGCGCGCGCGCCCGAGGGGCCGACGCCTACGTCACGCTCGAGCCCTGTGCGCATCAGGGCAAGACACCGCCTTGCGCCGACGCGCTCATCGCGGCCGGCGTGCGCCGCGTGATCGTCGCGGTCTCCGATCCGAATCCGCTCGCGGTCGGCGGCATCGCGAAGCTGCGTGCGGCGGGCATCGCGGTCACCGAGGGCGTCGAGCGCGCCGCCGCCGAAGAACTCAATGCGGCCTTCCTCTTCGCGCACCGTGACGCCTCGCGGCCGTTCATCACGCTCAAGCTCGCGGTCTCGCTCGACGGCGCGCTCGCGCCCGGCGACGGGACGCAGCGCTGGCTGACCGGTGAGGCGGCGCGCAAGCAGGTGCACCGCATCCGCGCCGGCGTCGATGCGATCGCGGTCGGGATCGGCACAGCGCTCGCCGACGACCCGTCGCTCACGGTGCGCCACGGTCGACGGCCGCGCACGGCGCCGGTGCGGGTGGTCTTCGATCCGAGCGCCCGGCTCCCGCTCGCGAGCAAGCTCGTGCGCACGGCAAGGAAGGTGCCCACGTGGATCGTGTGCGACGGCCCGCCGGCCGACGCCGCCGCGGCCCTCACCAAGGCCGGCGTCCGGCTGCTCGGTGCCTCCGGCCTCCCGGCCCAGATCCGGGCGCTCCGGGAAGCGGGGGTGGGACACCTGATGGTCGAGGGCGGGGCGATTCTCGCCGGGGCCATGCTCGGGGGCGGATTCGTCGACCGACTGATTATCTTTCAGGCGCCGGTCCTTCTTGGGGCCGGGGCACTCCCCGCGTTCGGGGTGGTGTCGCCGGGGATGGGGGCGCCGGAACATTGGCGCGTCATCGAGCGTCGCGAGTTCGGCGATGACCTCATGACCACCTACGCTCCCGCCGGCCGCTGATTCCACCGCCGTCCGCCGCCGCATGTTCACCGGATTGATCACAGCCGTCGGAGAGGTCCGCGAGGTGTCCACCACGGATGCCGGGCGTGAACTCGTCGTGACGGCGCCATACGAGCGTGTCGAGACGGGCGAGAGCATCGCCTGCAACGGCGCGTGCCTCACGGTGCGCGAACACGGGGCGGGGTGGTTCACGGTCGCGGCGGTCGTCACCACGCTCGATCGCACGACCATCGGCGCCTGGACCGCCGGTACCAAGCTCAATCTCGAACGCGCCCTCGCCGTCGGCGACCGACTCGGCGGCCACATCGTGCAGGGACACGTCGACGGCGTGGGCCTGGTGCGCCATGTCGAGCGCCGCGGCGACGCCTGGCTCATCGACATCGACGTGCCGCCCGACATCGACGAACTCCTCGTGCCGCTCGGCAGCATCGCCGTCGACGGCGTGAGTCTCACCGTGAACGCGCTCCCGCGTCCCGGCGTTCTGCAGTTGTCCGTCATCGAGCACACGCTCAGCCATAGCACGCTCGGGGCGCTCGTTCCGGGCGGTCGCGTGCAGCTGGAAGCGGACATCCTCGCCAAGCATCTCAAGCGCCTCGCGGCGCCTCTCCTGACCAACTGAATATGTTCGGAACGATCGAGCAGGCCCTCGAGGACCTGCGCCACGGGAAGTTCATCGTCGTCGCCGACGACGAGGATCGCGAGAACGAAGGCGATCTGATCGGCGCGGCCGAGTTCATCACGCCGCAGATGGTGAACTTCCTCATGCAGGCGAAGGGCATGATCTGCGTCGCGCTCTCGCCCGAGCGCGTCAAGCAACTCGGCCTCGCGATGATGGGCGACGAGAACACCGACGCCCTCCGCACCGCCTACACCGTGACCGTCGACGCCGCGCCGAAGCATGGCGTCACCACCGGCATCAGCGCCGGCGACCAGGCGATCACCATCAAGCTCATGGGCTCCGAGCAGACGCACCCGAGCGACCTGCGTCGCCCCGGTCACGTGCATCCGCTGCGGGCCCGCGAAGGCGGCGTGCTGCAGCGCGTCGGGCACACCGAAGCCGCGGTCGACCTCATGCGCCTTGCCGGACTCCAGCCCGCTGGTGTGATCTGCGAGATCCTCGACGCCGATGGCAGCTCGGCGCGCCGTCCGGAACTCGAGGAGTTCTCGCGTACGCACGGCCTCACGTTCATCACCGTCGCGCAGCTCGTTGCGTATCGTCTTCAGAACGAGCGCCTCGTGCATCGCGAGGCCGACGTGCGCCTGCCGTCCGAGTTCGGCGAGTTCCGTCTGGTCGGGTACCGCAACGACGTCGACGATCGCGAACATGTGGCCCTCGTGCACGGCGACGTCGCCGGCGCCGAGGACGTGCTCGTCCGGATGCATTCCAAATGCCTCACCGGCGACACCTTCCATTCCTTGCGCTGCGACTGCCACTGGCAGCTGCACGAGGCGATGCGGCGCGTCGTCGAGGAGGGCAAGGGCGTGATCGTCTATCTCGACCAGGAGGGCCGCGGCATCGGGCTCCTCAACAAGCTGAAGGCGTACGCGCTGCAGGACGCCGGCGCCGACACGGTGGAGGCGAACGAGAAGCTCGGCTTCGCCCCGGACCTGCGGAACTACGGGATCGGCGCGCAGATCCTCCTCGACCTCGGGCTGACCTCCATCCGCCCCATCACGAACAATCCCAAGAAGCTCGTCGGGCTCGAGGGCTACGGGATCCGCCTCGGCGAACGCGTGCCGATCATCTCGCCGTCGACCGTCGAGAACGCCGATTACCTCGAGACCAAGCGTACGAAGCTCGGTCACCTGCGGGCGATCTGATGCCGGAGTTCATCGGGGAACCGACCGGCGCCGGACGCCGGGTGGTGATCGTCGCCGCGCGATTCAACTCGACCATCACCGAGAAGCTCGTCGAGGGTGCGATGGACGCGTGCGTGCGCCACGGCGTCGCGTTCGACGACGTCGACATCCTCTGGGTGCCGGGCGCGTGGGAACTGCCGCTCGCGGTCGCGAAGGCGCTCGGGACCGATCGCTACGACGTCTGTGTCGCGCTCGGGGCCGTCATCCGCGGCGACACGCCGCACTTCGACTTCGTCGCCGGCGAGGCGTCGCGCGGGCTGGCGTTGCTGCAGGGCGAGTTCGGCGTGCCGATCGGCTTCGGACTCCTCACCTGCGACAACATGGAGCAGGCCGAGGCACGCGCCGGCGGCGCGCACGGCAACAAGGGCTGGGACTCGGCCCTCGCCGCGCTCGAGATGTCGGACCTCTTCGGGCGGCTGGACCTCGGCGGAGCGGACGAATAATGGCCGCCCGCATGGAGACACGCGGCCGTTCGCGCGCGCTACAGGCGCTCTATGCCTGGGACGTGCGCGGCGCACTGGCCGACCTGCCGCGCGTCGCCGGACTCGTCTGGGACGACCTCGCGATCCAGCCGGACGAGCGCGCCTTCGCGCACGCGCTCATCCAGCTCGTCGCCCTCGAACGCACGGAGATCGACGCCGAGTTGAGCGAGGTCACCACCAACTGGCGCCTCGACCGGCTCGGGCACATCGAGCGTTCGGTGCTGCGACTCGCCGCGGCCGAACTGATGCAGGGCGGCACGCCGCCACGCGTGGTCATCCAGGAATGCGTCCGGCTGGCCGAGCGCTTCGGCAGCGCGCACAGCGCGCGCTTCGTGAACGGCGTGATCGACGCCCTCGCCCGCCGCATGGGCCGGCTCACTTGAAGCTCTGTGCCGTCAACTGGCAGGATCTCGAGAACCCGCTGGGTGGTGGCGCCGAGACCCACCTGCACGAGATCCTGGAGCGGCTCGCCGCGTTCGGGCACGAGGTGGTGCTGCTCTGCGGAGGCTGGCCGGGCTGTCCGCCGCGGGTGACGCTGGGCGGCGTCGAGATCCACCGCGTGGGGTCGCGCCAGACCTTCGCGCTGCACGCGCGCGCGTACTGGGAGCGGCATCTCCGGTCGCGCGACTTCGACGTGCTCTACGAGGACATCAACAAGATCCCGCTCTACACCACGCGCTGGGGTGCGCGGCACGTCGTCGCGGTGGTGCCGCATCTCTTCGGCGGCGCGGCATTCCAGGAGCTCGACCCGGTGCTCGCGACCGCCGTCTGGCTCGCCGAACGCCCGATCCCCTGGCTCTACCGCGACGTGCCGTTCCAGGCGATCAGCGAGAGCACCGCCGACGACCTCGTCGCGCGCGGCCTGCGCCGCGATCAGGTGAAGGTGATCCATCCCGGCGTCTCGTTCGACTATTACACGCCCGACCGGGCCGCGCGCGCCGACATCCCGACCTTCTCCTACCTCGGTCGGTTGAAGAAGTACAAGGGCGTCGATCTCGTGATCCGGGCCTTCGCGCAGCTGCAGCGGAAGGACGCCGTGCTCGAGATCGCGGGCGCGGGGGACTACCGTCCGAGTCTCGAGGCGCTGGCCCGTTCGCTTGACCTTGGCACGCGCGTGCGTTTTCTTGGCTTTGTGAGCGAGACGGAGAAGCTCGACCTGCTGCGCCGCTCCTGGGCGGTGGCGTTGGCCTCTCCGAAGGAAGGATGGGGACTCACCAACGTCGAAGCCGAGGCCTGCGGCACGCCGGTGGTGGCCTCCGATTCCCCGGGCATCCGCGAGTCGGTGCGGAACGGGGAGACCGGGTTCCTGACGCAGCATGGCGACGTCGCGGCGCTCGCTGCCGCGATGGACCGTCTCGCCGCGTCGCCCGCGCTGGTGGAGGAGATGGGCGTGCGCGCCCGTGCGTTCGCCGAGAGCTTCACGTGGGAACGATGCGCGCGTGAGACCGAAGCGCATCTTCACCGCGTGGTGAATCCAGGAGTGTAGACTGTGGAGATCCATTTCCATGCGCATCATGCCGACGTCTCCGACGCCATGCGCAAGCGCGCCGAACGCGACGTCCTCAAGGCGGCGGAGCGCATCCCACGCGTCGTCGAGGCGATCATCCGCTTCGAGCAGGACGGCCTGCTCCGTCGCGTCTCGCTCGAGTTCCGCGCGCCGAAGCATCATTCGCTGATCGCCACGGCGGAGGGGCGCTTCTTCGGGCCCGCCCTCGCCCTCGCGCTCCTGCGCCTGAAGGCGCAGTCAGCGAAGGAGAAGAAGGGGCTGCCCAAGGGCCGCGCCCGCTTGGCCGCTCGCGTCCGCGCCTGACCCGCCCATGGCCGCGCTGACCGTCGGCACGTTCCACGAACGCACCAAGGACCTCCTCCAGCTCGAGGTGCTCGGCAGCACCGACGGCTTCGGCCGCGAGATCCCCGCGCCGGACGCCTCCGGTCCCGGGCTCGTCCTCGCCGGCTACGTCGGGCGCTTCGTCCCGCAGCGCATCCAGGTGCTTGGCGAGACCGAGGTCAGCTATCTGCGCTCGCTCGACGACGCGGAGCGGACGCGGATCCTCGACACCTTCCTCGGGTACGAGATCCCCTGCGTGATGGTGACCAAGGGTCTCGAGCTGCCCGACGGGATGGACGAGGCCGCGAAGCGTGCCGGCGTCACGATCCTGCGATCGAAGCTCAAGACGCAGGAGTTCTACAACAGCATCACGCCCTTCCTCGCCGACGCCTTCGCGCCCTCGACCTCGCTGCACGGGTCGCTCGCCGACGTCTACGGCGTCGGATTGCTCTTCACCGGCGCGAGCGGCATCGGCAAGTCGGAGTGCGTACTCGACCTGGTGGAGCGCGGGCACCGGCTCGTCGCCGACGATCTCGTGATCACTCGGCGGAAGGGACCCGACGTGCTGATCGGCACCGGGCATCCGCTGCAGCGGCATTACATGGAGATCCGCGGCGTCGGGCTCATCGACGTCCGCTCGATCTTCGGCGTGCGATCCGTGCGCCAGCAGAAGCGCGTCGAGGTCGTCGTCGTGCTGCAGGAGTGGAAGGAAGGGATGACGGTGGAGCGGACCGGACTCGAGACCGACACCACCGCGATCCTCGGCGTGGAGATCCCGCGCATCACGGTGCCACTCAATCCCGGCAAGAACATCACGGTCATCGCGGAGGTCATCGCGATGAACCATCTGATGCGCTACAGCGGCCAGGATCCGGCGCAGGTCTTCAACGAACGGCTCAAGGGCCACCTGCGTGACAAGGCCGACGTGCAACGCTATCTCCTCGACGATGACGAGTGAGAAGCCGCGGGCCATCGTCGCCGGCCACGGCGCATTCGCTGAGGGGATCCTCTCCGCCGTCGAACAGATCGCGGGCCGTGGCGACTGTTTCGTCGCGGTGAGCAATGCCGGACTCGCCGCGGGCGACATCGAGTCCAAGCTGCGAGCGCTGCTCGACTCGACCGGTGCGCAGGTGATCTTCACCGACCTCCTCGCGGGCAGCTGCACGATCGCGGCGCGCCGCATCCAGCGCGACCGCCCCGGGCTCGTGCTCGTCACGGGGGCCGCGCTCCCGACCATCCTCTCTTTCGCCTGCGGCGGTGATGTCCTCAAGGCGGCGGAGCAGGGACGGGCCGCCATCATGGTAGTCGAGGCCAAGCGTGACGCTTGAGCTCTTCCGGATCGACGACCGCCTCGTCCACGGGCAGGTCGTGGTGGGGTGGGGCCAGCCCTGTTCGATCGGCTTCCTCGTGCTCGTCGACGACGAGGTCGTGCGCTCGGAGTGGGAGCAGGAGCTGTACAGGATGGGTGTCCCTCCGGAGATGGATCTCTACTTCGACTCCGTCGAGAGCGCCGCGCGTCGCCTGCCCGAGTATCGCGCGGACCGCCGCACCGGGATGCTCCTGACCGGCGACATCGATACGATGGCCCGGCTCGTCGCGGCGGCGCCGGGAATCCGCACCGTCACCGTCGGCGGGGTGCACCACAAGCCGGGACGGCTCCCGCGCTCGCGCTACGTCTTCCTCACGCCGGACGAGGAGGCGCGCCTGCAGGCGCTGGCGGAGCGCGGCGTCACCGTCGTCGCGCAGGACGTCCCGCAGGCCGCGGCGACGCCGCTCGACGTCATGCTCCGCGGCGAAGGCCCGACGTGACGCCGACCGAGCTCCTGATGCTCCTGCCGCTCGCGGTGCTCGGCGCCGTGCTCGGACTCGACGTCGTGAGCTTCCCTCAGGCGATGATCTCGCGCCCGATCGTCGCGTCGACGCTGGCGGGGGCGATGATCGGCCAGCCGGGACGCGGACTCGCGATGGGTGTCGCGCTCGAGTTCTTCGCGCTCGAGTCGTTGCCGTTCGGCGCCTCGCGGTACCCGGAATGGGGCTCGGCCTCCGTGGTGGGCGGCGTGCTCTTCGCGCAGACTCCCGACGGCACGGCCGCGGCGATGACCGTCGCCGCGCTCGCCGCCCTCGTGACGGCGAGCATCGGCGGGTCCTCGATGGTGGTGCTCCGGCGCGCGAATGCCTTCTGGGCGCGCAAGCAGCAGGCGCGCATCGCGCGTGGCTCGGGGAGTGCGGTCGTCGCGCTGCAGCTGGGCGGCATGACCTCCGACCTCCTGCGCGGCGGTCTGCTCACGCTCGTCGCGCTGATCGTCTTCGTGCCGCTCCACAAGGCGATCACGGCGACCGTGACGATCGAGCCCACCATATCGCGCGCCGTGGTCGTGGCGGTCGCCTCCGCCGTCGGGCTCGCCGCGGTCTGGAAGGTCGTCCACTCCACGGCCGGGGCGCGCTGGTATCTGCTGTTCGGGCTCGCGCTCGGCTTCGCGATCTCGGCGGTGCTCCCGTGAACGGGCCCGGACCCGGACCCGGACCCGGACCCGCGGTCTCGCTCCCGTGGCGCGTGCGCGCGGCGATGCTGCTGCGCCTCTTCGCGATCCAGGGCGTTTGGAACTACGAGACGATGCTCGGCAACGGCATCGCCTTCGCGCTCGAACCCGCCCTCGCGCGGTTGCCGGGAGGCCGCGAAGGCGAACCCTTCCGCAAGGCGATGGCGCGGCACAGCGGCTATTTCAACGCACATCCGTACCTCGCGTCGGTCGCGGTCGGGGCGCTCGCGCGCGCCGAACTCGACGGTGTCCCCGAGTCGCAGATCGAACGGTTCCGTGTGGCTGCGCCCGGACCCCTCGGCTCCGTCGGCGACCGGCTGGTCTGGGCGGGATGGGTGCCCTTCTGCTCCTCACTCGCCCTGCTCGCCTTCGGCCTCGGGATGTCCCCGGCTGGCGTGGTGCTGGTATTCCTCGGAGCTTTCAACGTGCTGCATGTCGGGCTCCGGGTCTGGGGACTGCATGCGGGATGGACCAGAGGACTCGGCGTGGCGTCGGCGCTCGCGAATCCGGTGTTGCGGCAAGGTCCGGCGCACGTGGCGCGCGCGACCGCGCTCGTGGCGGGGGTCGCGTTGCCGGTCGCGGCCCACGGCATCATCGGGCCCGGACGCGTCGTGTTGGGTGGGGTCCTCGCCGCGGTCGCGGCGGGGGCGGTGCTCGTGACCCTGTTGCACGGTCGGCTCGAGGGATGGCGCATCGCCACCTTCACGCTGGCCGCCTTCGTCCTCTACGCGATGGTGCGCTGATGCCTGAACGTGCAGTGCAAGTGGTCAACGCCAACGGGATCCATGCCCGCCCGGCCGCCGAGATCGTGAAGGTCGCGGGCAAGTATCGCGCCGACATCACGATCGCCCGCGACGATCTCGAGGTGAACGCCAAGAGCATCATGGGCGTCATGATGCTCGCCGCCGAGTGCGGTGCGACGGTGCGCATTCGCGCCGACGGCGAGGACGCCGACGTCGCGCTCGACGCGCTCTCCGGGCTCATCGCCGGCAAGTTCGGGGAACGGTAGCGGGTGCCCGCCACCCTCATCGGGGTCTCCGCCTCGCCCGGGATCGTGGTCGGCCCTGCGCACCTCCTGCGATGGGAGGTGCCCGAGGTCCGGGCGCGCGTCATCGAGCCGCACGAGGTGGAGGCCGAGATCCAGCGCCTCCGCGTCGCCGTCGAGGCGGCGTGCGAGCGCCTGCGTGCGGTGAAGGCGCGCGCCGAGGAGAAGGCGGGCCCCGCCGAGGCGGCGATCTTCGACGTGCAGGTCGCGATCCTGCAAGACGCCGAGCTGCGCGCCCGCGTCGAGACGCTGGTGCGCCAGAACCTCTCCGCCGAGAAGGCGTTCGACCTCGTCATGCTCGAGTGGCGTGAGCACTTCGGCCGTTCGACCAACCCGATGATGCGTGAACGCGTCGGCGATCTCGTGGACGTGCACATCCGGCTCCTCTCGCTGCTGCTCGAGCTGCCCGACCACGACCCGATCGGACTCGAGCCGGGCTCCAACGCGATCCTCGTCACGCACGACCTCACGCCGAGCCTCACGATCCAGCTCGATCGGCGCGCGATCGTCGGCATCGCCACCGACGCGGGCACGCGCACCTCGCACGTCGCGATCCTCGCGCGCTCGCTCGGGCTGCCCGCCGTGGTGGGCCTGATCGACGCGACGAGCAAGCTGCGGACCGGCGACCACGTGATCCTCGACGGCACCAACGGCACGCTGATCCCGCGGCCGACGACGGCGGTGCTCGCGCAGTTCGCCGACCGGGCGCGCCGCGAGACGCTGGCGCAGGCCGAGCTCGCGACGCTCGTCGACGCCGAGGCGATCATGACCGACGGCACGCGGGTCACGCTGCGCGCCAACGTCGACCTGCCCGACGAGGCCGCGCGGGCCGCCGAGAGCGGGGCCGAAGGCGTGGGTCTCATGCGCACCGAGTTCCTCGTCGTGGGCCGCGCGGCGATGCCGAGCGAGGAGGAGCAGTACGAGGCCTACGTGCGCGTAGTGAAGGCGTTCGCGGGCAAGCCCGTCGTGATCCGCACCTACGACGTCGGCGGCGACAAGTTGCCGATCGGCGGCTTCCCGCACGAGCCCAATCCGTTCCTCGGCTGGCGCGCGATCCGCATGTGCCTCGACGAGCCCGAACTGTTCAAGGTGCAGCTGCGCGCGCTGTTGCGCGCTGCGGTGCACGGCGATCTCCGCATCATGCTCCCGCTCGTCGTCTCGGTCGAGGAGGTGCGGCAGGCGCGCTACCTGCTGCAGGAGGCGGCGGCCGAACTCTCGCGCCGCGGCGTGCCCCATCGCGAGGACGTGCCGCTCGGCGTGATGGTCGAGACGCCGGCGGCCGCGATGAGCGCCGACAGCTTCGTCGGCGACGTCGCCTTCTTCTCGATCGGCACCAACGATCTCGTGCAGTACACGCTCGCGGTCGACCGTGGCAACGCGTCGCTTGTGACGCGCTACACGCCGTTGCATCCGGCGGTCCTGCGGCTCATCGCGCGCACGGTCGAGGTCGCGCACGCCGCGAAGCTCGAGATCAGCGTCTGCGGCGAGATGGCCTCGCAACCGCTGATGGCGTACGCGCTCCTCGGGCTCGGCATCCGTACGCTCAGCGTGAGTGCGAGCGGCATCCCGGCTCTCAAGCGGCTGGTGCGCGGGGTGAGCACCTCGGCCTCGGCGGCAGCGGCCGCCGCGGCGCTCGCGGCGGCCACCCCGCGCGAGGCCGAACAGGCGCTGCGGCAGGGACTCGTCCTCGAACTGGGCGAGGAACTCCTCGACGGGTTGCTGGGCCTCGCGTAGAGGCGTTATCGTTCTCCTTGCGAGCCAACCGGAGGCCGGCGCGACGCGCCGGCCTCTCGTTTTTCCGTCAACTCCAAGCCCAACCTCCAGTGCTGCATCGCCACCTGTTCACCTCGGAGTCGGTCACCGAAGGCCATCCGGACAAGGTCGCCGACCAGATCTCCGACGCCGTGCTCGACGCCCTCCTCGCGCAGGACGCGCACTCGCGCGTCGCCTGCGAGACGATGGTCACGACCGGCCTCGCGACGATCTTCGGTGAGGTGACCACGGCGGCCTGGGTCGACCTGCGCGGCCTCGTTCGCGAGACGATCAAGAACATCGGCTACACCGAGGCCGGCATCGGCTTCGACTCCGACTCCTGCGCGGTGCTCAACGCCCTCGGCCAGCAGTCGCGCGACATCGGCCAGGGCGTCGACACCGGTGGTGCCGGCGACCAGGGCATGATGTTCGGGTTCGCCTGCGACGAGACGCCGGAGCTGATGCCGCTCCCGATCACGCTGGCGCACAAGCTGACGCACGCGCTCGCCGACCGCCGCAAGGACGGCACGCTCCCGTGGCTCCGTCCCGACGGCAAGTCGCAGGTCTCGGTGGTCTACGACAACGGCCGTCCGGTCGAGGTCGACACCGTCGTCATCTCCACGCAGCACGCCGACTCGGTCAAGAACAAGACGATCCACGAGGCGGTGAAGCGCGACATCATCGAGGCGGTCATCCCCGAGGAGTTGCGCGCGAAGAAGATGAAGCTCCACATCAACCCGACCGGCCGCTTCGTCGTCGGCGGCCCGCACGGCGACGCCGGCCTCACCGGCCGCAAGATCATCGTCGACACCTACGGCGGCTACGGCCGTCACGGCGGCGGCGCCTTCTCGGGCAAGGATCCGTCCAAGGTCGATCGCTCGGCCGCCTACGCCGCACGCTGGGTCGCGAAGAACATCGTCGCCGCCAAACTCGCGACCAAGTGCGAAGTGCAGCTCGCCTACGCGATCGGCGTCGCCAAGCCGGTGTCGGTGATGGTCGACACCTTCGGCACCAACACCGTCGACGAGCGCAAGATCATGCAGGCCGTCAACGCGATCTTCGACCTGACGCCCAAGGGCATCATCGACGCGCTCGACCTGCGCAAGCCGATCTACGGCCCTACGGCGGCCTACGGCCACTTCGGCCGCACGCCCGAGAAGACCGAACGCCTCGGCAAGAAGGTCTCGCTGTTCAACTGGGAGCGGACCAACAGGGTCGTCGATCTCAAGCGCGCCGTTCGCGGCGCCTGACCGCCAAGGAGGCGTCGTGGTCGAGGTGGTGGTCTCGCGACTCGGGCTCGACGCCTCCTCCCAGGCGTTCGTCGTGGTGTTGGTGGAGAAGGGCGGGGACCGGGCGCTGCCGATCTGGATCGGGCGCCCCGAGGCCGAGGCGATCGCCGCGCACCTCAACGGCGTGAAGCGCGAGCGGCCGATGACGCACGATCTGGCCCAGTCGATCATCAACGGACTGGGCGGCCTTCTGCGGCGCGTGCAGGTGACGCGCGTGCACGAGGGCACCTTCTTCGCCGAGCTGCATTTCAACAAGGGCGGGCAGCCGGTCCTCGTCGACGCGCGGCCCTCCGACGCGATCGCGCTCGCGTTGCGCCTCGGGGCGCCGATCTTCGTCGCCGACGCGCTCTTCCAGAACGACGGCGACGACGTCGAAGGCGCCGGTGACACACCACCCGCCGGCGAGGGCGATCAGCTCTCCGCCGACGAACTCAAGCGCCATCTCGCGCAACTGCGGCCTGAGGACTTCGGCCGATTCTCGATCTGAACGGGGTCCTCCTGATGTCGACGTACACCGCGCGCGCGCGGCGAGTCGCCGCCGCGATCATGAGCCTCGTCGTTGCCGGCACGGCCGCGGCGCAGGGGAGCGAGCGCAACAGCGAGCGCAACAGCGAGCGCAGCATCGAGGGTCGCGTCACGGTGCCGGGGCCGACGAGTGCCGGCGTGCCGGTCGCCGGCGCGTGGGCCGTGCTCCATCGCGTCGGCGCCGATGCGGCGGGGCCGCTCGACTCCATGCGGACCACCGCGAATGGCAGGTACAGCTTCCGGTATCGCGCCACCGGCGATTCGCAGGCCGTGTACTTCGTGTCGACGAGCCGCGGCGGCGTCTCCTACTTCACGCCGCCGGTGCGCGAGCGCGTCGTGCGCGGCGGACTCGCGGATCTGCTCGTCTTCGACACCACGAGCGCGCCGATCCCGATCAGCGTGCGCGGGCGCCACCTCATCGTCACCGCGTCCGACTCAGCGACCGGCCAGCGGCGTACGCTCGTCGAGGCCTTCGAACTCAGCAACGACTCGACGCTCACACGCGTTGCGGCGGGCCGGCAGGGCATCACCTTCGACGCGGCGCTGCCGCCGGGCGTGACGGCGATCGTCGCGGGGCAGGGCGACGTCTCGAGCGATGCGATCATCGCCGTCGATGGACGCATGCGCGTGAATGCGCCGCTCTCGCCCGGTCTCAAGCAGGTCACCTTCTCATACGAACTGCCGGCGTCGACCGACCCGATCGAACTGCTCATCGAGGCACCGACGACGGTGATGGAGGTCCTCGTCGAGGACGCGAACGCGCAGGTCTCCGGTGCGGGGCTCGTCGCCGTCGACCCGGTGCAGATCGAAGGGCGCGCCTTCCGGCGCTTCCTCGCGCAGGACGTCGCGGCAGCGCAGACGATCACCATCTCCGTGCCGCCGGTCGGGACGTCGCGACAGTTGCGCGTGATGCTCATCGTGACCGCCGTCGGCGCGGCGATGCTCCTCGGGCTCGGCATGTTCGTGATGCGCGGCGGTCCGGGGGCGTTCAAGCGCAGTCGCGAGGACGACCCCGAGGTGCTCGCGCTCGCGGTCGCCGCGCTCGACACGGCCTACGACGCGATCGAGCATCCGACGGAGCAGCAGAAGGCGGAGCATTACCTGGAACGCGCGCGTCGCAAGGGTCGGCTCTCCTCCGCGCTTGCCAAGCGGGACGGCCTCCAGTAGGCTTCGCTCCACAACTGAAAGCGAACGCGGGACACGGAAGCCGGTGAAAGACCGGCGCGGCCCCGCCACTGTATCGGGCAAGCATGTGAACGTCCGCTCAACACCGCCACTGGACCGCGAGGTCCGGGAAGGCGAGCGAGACGGCCCGGAGCCAGGAGACGACCCACGTTCGCGCCACATATCCGG
>JAYTNC010000556.1:0-1505 GCA_043748515.1 Gemmatimonadota bacterium
CGGAAGCGCATCACCTCGTGCGCGATCCGCGTGACGCCCTCGGCGCCGTAATCGGTGTCGGCGCCGGTCGCGAGCCGGATGCCCATCGCATGCGCGCGCCGGATCGTGTCCTCGATGCGCGGCGCCATGTGCTGGCCGCGCAACACGAGCACCGGGTCGTCGTAGTCGCCGCCCGGCTGCGTGAGATCGACGATCGTCGAGAGCGTGGGGACGAGCCAGGTACCCTTCGCCTTCATGAGCCGCAGCGTCGAGTCGGAGAGATACGTGCCGTGCTCGATGCTGCGCACCCCCGCGGCGACCGCCGCGTACGCGCCCTCGTCGCCATGCGCATGCGCCATCACAGGGATGCCGCGAGTGGCGGCCTCCTCGACGATCGCGCGGAGTTCGCGCTCGTCGTACACCTGCTTGCGCGGGTCGGTGTCGGGCAGGCCGGCGCGCTCGGTGCCGCGCGTCTTGATCCAGTCGACTCCGTGATCGAGGTTCACGCGCACGAGCGCGCGCAGTTGCTCCGGCGTGGTCACGCCGCCGGCCAGTGGTCCGAGCCGCGCATCGGCGAGGACGGTCTCTCCAAGGGTGGGCGTGACGAACACACCGGTCGCGAGCACGTCGGGCGCGACGATCTGGCCCGCCTTCGCGAGCTCGCGCATCTCCACGTCCTGATACGCCGGCACGCTCGCCGAACGCACGGTGGTGACGCCCGAGAAGAGGGCGCGCCGCGCATTGGCGAGCGTCGCGATGTGCGTGTGCGCGTCGATCAGTCCGGGCGCGACCCAGCGGCCGGCGAGGTCGATCACCATCACGTCGGCGGGCGCTGGGAGTCCCGCGTCGATCCGCACGATCCTCCCCGCGCTGATCAGGATCGTCGCGTCGCGGAGCACGGTGCCGTCCACGCCGTTCACGACGTTGGCGTGCGTGAAGGCGATCGTAGGCGCGCCGCCGGCGGTTTGCGCGACGAGTGGCGCGGCGGCCACGGCGGCCGCGGAGGCCGCGACGAGAACGACGGCCGCGCACCGGACGAGCGCGCGGGAGAGAACGGAATTGCTCGACATCGACAGGACCTCGTCAGAATGGCACGGCATTCATCATGCACCCGGCCCGATGCTCGGTCGCGAACCACTCCCCGGGCGGCGGCGTTTCGCTAATGTACCCCTCTCGCGGACATCCGCGACCTCACGACCAATCAACGGATCATCCCAGATGGGCCAGTACGAGAAGCATGTGTTCGTCTGCACCGGCGGGAAGACCTGCGGCGCACAGGAATCCGAAGCCACGTTCAACTTCATCAGGGACGGCCTGCGCGACGCGGGCGTCGCGCAGCGCGTGCGCGTCAACAAGTCGGGCTGCATGAGCCAGTGCGGGCACGGGCCGATGGTCGTCGTCTATCCCGAGAACGTCTGGTACAATGGCGTCGACGTGACCGCCGCCAAGCGGATCCTCGAGGAGCATCTCCTCGGCGACACGCCGGTCGAGGCGCATCGCTACGTCGCGCCGCCGGGCGACAACAA
>JAYTNC010000557.1:0-4993 GCA_043748515.1 Gemmatimonadota bacterium
GCCTTCTCGGCGACCGCGAGCTGGTCGGCGATGCTCGGCAGACCGGCGGCCGCGGTGACCTCGAACGCGTCACCGCGCTTGCGGAGGTCCACGATGCCGGCGTCGTGCGCATCCTTGAGGATGCGCGCGAAGTTGCGCTCGGAGAGCGACTCGCTGTCGCGCCCGAGGAGCTGGAACGACTTCACGCGCACCTTCTCGCTCGGCACCGGCTCCTCGCCGGTGACGACCGCGGCGACCGCATCGCGGACGAGCGCGAAGGCTTCGTCACGCGTGAGGCGGATGCCGGCGGCGCCGATGCTCTGGTCAGCAGCCTGACTCGGCGCATGCGGCGTCCGCGGCGGACGGGGCGTGTGCTCGCGCCGCGGCGCCGGAGTGGCAGCCGGGACAGGAGCGGGCGCGGCTTCGACCGTCGACACCATTTCGGTGCCCTCGGCCGGCGTCGCACCGCCCTCACGCGGACGATCCTCGCGCTCGCGACCACGGCCACCACGGCCGCGACGTCCACGACGACGACCTTCGCGCTCCTCGTCGGTGCCGGCGGCAGCAGGCGCGGCAGCGGCGGGCGCGACCTCACCGGCCTTGAGCGGCATACCGACATCGAGCTGGCCGTTCTCGAGCTTGTGCACGTGCAGCAGGCCCTTGCCGGCGGCCTCCATGCAGAAGCGCGAGAACTTCGACATGCCGAGATCCTTCTCGTCGAACGACGAGTCGATCTCCTGCATGACCTGCTTGAGGCGGTCGGAGCGCATCACGTCGCCGTTCTTCTGCATGCGGCCGATCGCTTCGGTCACGAGCTCGTACGGATCCCACTTGCGCGTGCCCGCTTCGTCGCCCGTCTTCACGAGGCCGGCGAGCGCGTTGTACGAGTAGTACTCGTCGCAGTTCTGCACGAGCAGGTCGCTCGACGACTCGCGGATGCCGACGCCGATCACATACTTGCCATACTCCTTGAGCTTGATGACCAGGCTCGAGAAGTCGGAGTCGCCGGAGAGCAGGATGAACGTGCCGATCTCGGGGCGCGTGAAGACGAGTTCGATCGCGTCGACGGCGAGGCGGATGTCGGTCGCGTTCTTCTTGGACGAACCGTAGGCCGGCGCCATGATCATGTCGATCGACGACTCGGCGAGCGGCACGACGTACTGCGGATAGCGGCGCCAGTCCGCGTAGGCGCGCTGGACGTTGACCTTGCCGGAGATGATGGCGCTGCTGAGCAGGTTGCGGAGCTCCGTCTGCAGGTCGGAGCGGATCCCCATCGTGACGTTGTCGAAGTCGATGAGGAGGGCGGCGTTGGGGGCATGGACGTTGACGCCAGCCGACATCGCCTGCGGGCCCCGATGGAGGGGGGCCACCGCAGCGCGCGCGGGGCGCGCGCCTGCGGGATGGTTGGAGCGAGAATGCATCTTTTCCTGGCGTGTATCGCCGGTGGATTGTCGCCTGTCGCGACGCGCCGGAAGGCGCGGGAGCGGCACAGGCATCGAGTGCGCGGGGGCGAACGCGCTCAGCCACTCATCCGGGCGAAGGTCAGCCCGGAGGACGCCACTGGCGCGGACGCGAAGCCCGCAGCGGGGGTGCTCGTCGCTCCGATGATCCCGCGCCGTCCGGCGGCGGTTCATCGAGGCGCTGAGCACGTCCCGACTGGAAACCTAGCGGGGAAGGGCGCAAATGACAGTGGGGGCGCGACTTCCGCCGGTGCGCATGCCCCAGTCGGCGCATAGACTTGAGGGTCGAAACCACCCCTTTCGCGCCCCCGTACGGGCCACAGACTCCTCGTGAGGCACCCCCGCTTCCGGACCCGGCTGTTCATCATCCTGGCGCTCTTCGCGTTCGTGCCGGCCATCGTGCTCACGGTGGCGTGGAGCGGCGTGGCCGGGGCATTGCTTCCCCAGCTGAGCGGGGCGGCGGCGTGGGAGCAGGTCGCGACGAGCGGAGGGAAGGCGATCCGGCTCGCGCGCGAGCGGCCCGGGTCGGCCGCGGCGGAGGCGGCGCTCGCGGAGCACGAGGCGGAGCTCGGCGAGGCGCGCCTCCAAGGAAGGCGCCTCGCGTTCATCGTCGAACGGATCGGACCGGCGCTTGCCCTGGTCGGGCTCGTGCTACTCGCGATCCTCTCGCTCGTGGCTTCGCGCGTGGCCGGCCACCTGAGCCGGCAGCTCTCGCGTCCGTTGGACGAGCTCGTCGGTTGGACGGCGCGGATCGCCAACGCCGAACGGCTGCCATTGCCACAGGAAGACGAAGCGAAGGGCGCGCCGGAGTTCGGACTGCTGCGCGACCGAATGCGGCAGATGGCGGCCGACCTCGAGGCGGGACGCCGCTCGGCGATCGAAGCGGAACGGCTCGCCGCATTCCGCGAGTCGGCACGGCAGGTCGCGCATGAACTGAAGAACCCGCTCACGCCGATCCGCTTCGCGGTCACGAGCCTGCGGCGGTCGGCGCTCCCGGAACAGCGCGATGCGGTGGAGGTGCTGGAAACGGAGTCGGCACGACTCGAGGCGATGGCGAAGAGCTTCGCGCAGTTCGGACGACTTCCCGAGGGACCGACGGCGACGGTGGACCTCGCCGAGTTGGCGCGCGAGACGGTGCGCACCACGATGCCGATGGAGATGCAGGTGCGGATCGACGGCGACGAGGGGGTGCTCGTGACGGGCCAGCACGATGCGCTGCAGCGCGCGCTCTCGAACGTGCTGCTCAATGCGGTCGATGCGACGCAGGGGCGTGGCGCGGTGGTGGTGCGGGCGCGAGTGGAGGGCCACGAGGCGCTGCTGGCGGTGCGTGACGACGGCGTCGGGGTCCCGGCCGAACAGCTCGCGCGCATTTGGGATCCGTACGTGACGGCGAAGACAGGCGGGACGGGACTCGGGCTCGCGATCGTGAAGCAGACGGTCGTGGCGCACGGGGGCCGAGTGGAAGCGACGAGCGAGCCGGGGAAAGGAACCGAGATCCGGCTCTTCTTCCCATCGGTACTGGGACGCAACGCGAACGGAGGAAGCGCATGAACGAGGACATCCTGATGGAGTGCACGTCGATGCTGACTCCCGGCGAACGCGATCGCGTGGCCGGGGTACTTCCCTCGCGCGACCGATGATCCCGACGCCGCACCGTCCACTTCAAAGACCGACCAGATGCCCTCGATCCTGATCGTCGACGACGAGCCGAACATCCGTCGCATGGTGGGCGCATTGCTCGGCGCCGAGGGCTACGAGGTCCGGGACGCGAGCGACGCCGCGGCGGGCCTCGCGCGCGCGGTGGAGTACGAGCCCGACCTCGTGCTGCTCGACCTCATGATGCCGGGCCCGACCGACGGTCTCGAGCTGCTCGAGCAGCTGCGCACGCGCTTCCCTGACCTGCCCGTGGTGATGATGTCGGGCCGCGCGGGCCTCGCCGACGCGGTGAAGGCGACGCGACTCGGCGCCGTGAACTTCCTCGAGAAGCCGCTCACCCCCGAGGGTGTGCTGCTCGCGCTCGCGAGCGCGCTCGAACTGCGGCAGGCGCGGCGCGAACGCTCGGCGCTGCGCGCCGACCTCGGACTCGCGGGCGAACTCGTCGGCGACAGCCCGGCGATGCGGAGCGTGCGCGAGATGATCGCGCGCGTGGCGCCGACCGATGCGCGCGTGCTGATCGGCGGGGAGTCGGGCACCGGCAAGGAGCTTGTGGCGTCGGCGATCCACGCCCAGAGTCCGCGCAAGGACAAGCCGTTCGTGCGCGTGAACTGCGCGGCGATCCCGCGCGACCTGGTGGAGAGCGAGATGTTCGGGCACGAGCGTGGCGCCTTCACCGGCGCGACCGACCGCCGGATCGGACGGTTCGAACTCGCGCACACGGGCACGCTGCTCCTCGACGAGGTCGGCGAGCTTTCGGCCGAGGCGCAGGCCAAGCTGCTGCGCGCGATCGAAGCGCGGGAGATCGAGCGCGTGGGCGGGAACAAGCCCATCAAGGTCGACGTGCGGATCCTCGCGGCGAGCAACCGCGACCTGGCGCGCGAGGTGCGCGAGGGGCGCTTCCGCGAGGATCTCTTCTTCCGCCTCAACGTGATCCCGATGGTGATCGCGCCGCTGCGCGAGCGGCCAGGCGACATCGCGGCACTCGTCTCGCACTTCGCGGCGCTCTATCGCCGGCGGTCGGGACAGGCGGCGCCGCACTGGACGCAGGAGGGCGTGGACGCATTCACGCGCTACCGCTGGCCGGGGAACGTGCGCGAACTCGCGAACATCGTGGAGCGCCTCAGCATCCTCTTCGCGGGACAACCGATCGGCGCCGCCGAGGTGGCGAGCGTGATCCCGGCGGGCGACCACACGTCGACGCGACCGAGCGCGCTGCCGCACGGCGAGCGACTCGACGGCGCGCTCAACGACGCGCTCGACGAGTACGAGCGGCTGCTCATCACGCGCGCGCTCTCGTCGGCGGAGGGAGTCGTGGCCGAAGCGGCGCGGCGCCTGCAGACCGACCGCGCCAACCTGTACCGGCGCATGAAGCGGCTCGGCCTCGCCGACGCCCCGGAGTGAACGGCGCGTGCGCCGGTCCCGCGCTGAGGCAATCGTACAGGCGAACGTCGAGGCGAACGCCGAGGCAAGCGTCCGCTTCCGACACGCCCGAAGTGACACGCCTCGCTGCTCACGTGCCGACGCGCGAGCCGTGATGTGCCCCGCAGGTGATGCGTTGACAACGAGTTGGAACCCCGCGTCCGTTCAGGTGCGACGCGGCACGTCTCATGCTTTTGGCGTGAGCGTCCTGAACCTCTGGAGCAACTGATGCGCAATTCGATCCTTCTGGCCGCACTCTTGGCGATCGCCGCGTTTCCTGCGTCCGCACAACAGCGGGTGCGGGCCGCGAGCACGCTGTGGGGCGCGGTCGGCATCTACAATGCGACGGGAACGAGCCGGATCTCCGGTCCGCTCGACGTCGCCGCCGGCCGCGAGATCACCGGCGACGTGGCGGTGCTCAACGGCCCCGTGGTCGTCGCGGGCCGCATCACGGGCTCGCTCGTGGCGATCAACGCCGA
>JAYTNC010000558.1:0-1595 GCA_043748515.1 Gemmatimonadota bacterium
ACGGTGCCTCGCAACCAGAACGTGATGGTCCGCGGCGGCGCGGGCCTCACCGCGAGCACGCTCACCCCTTACTCGGTCGTGTTCCGTCAGGGTTCGGCGTCGAATCCGGTGACGCAGGTCGCAGTGCCTCCGGTGGACCTGAGCCCGCCGAGCGTGCCGATCGTGACGCTCGTCGACCTCGTGACGCGCGCCAACTCGACCGGCGAGCTGGAGTATTGGACCGGTGACTCGAGCAAGGTGCTGGCCCGGTGGACCGCGACCGACGCGCAGAGCGCCATCGCCGAGTACGAGTATCGTCTGGTCTCGTGGCCGCTGCCGACGACCACGACGTCCAGCACCTCGGGGACGTTCGGGTTCAACGGCCTCAGTGTGGTCCGGGTGGTGGACGGCACCCCGCTCACGCAGTGGGCGAGCGCCGGCGGGCGCACCTCGATGACCGTCCAGGGGCTCAACCTGCCCGCGAACCGGCTCCTCTTCGTAGAGGTCCGGGCGAAGAACGGCGCGGGACTGACTGGCTGGGCCGGGACGTCGGCGACGCTGCGCTACGATCCTACGGCGCCGGTCTTCCCCGCCGGCTCAGTGCTCGCGCCGCCTCCCCCGCCGTCCGGTCGCTTCTACGCCGGGCTGATCGGCTTCGTCACCGGCACGTATGCACCGCTGCTGCCCGTCTGCGGCAACACCGTCGGCCTGAAGGGCACCGTGGGCGGCAAGGTGTGGAGCGGCCAACTCGTGATGGTGACGCCGGACAACGCGATCGTCGGCGCCGCTACGACGGCCCAGCTGGTGCTCGGTCGCCCGACGGCGACCGATCCCGAGACCGGCATCGGCGACTACCATTTCCGCGTCGACTCGGTCGCACCCGGGCCCACGGGCTCGTCAGACGGATGGAGCGACATCCTCGAGACCGGTGCGACCTTCACGGCGCGAGGCCCCAACTTCGCGTACGGCCGTCCGCGCTGGATCACGCTCGTCGCGCTCAATCAGGCGGGCCGCAGGTCGGCGGCGCTCACGTACGGACCGGTGACGATCCCCGACGCGACGCCGCCGACGGCGCCGGCGTTCTGCGGCGATTTCGCCGGCGGCGGCTTCATCGCCTACATGATCACGCCGTCGACCGATCCCGAGACCGGCGTGCGCGGCTACCAGATGCGCGTGCGCGGACCCAACGGTTCGGTCGTGCGCGACTTCCCCGCGGGCGCGACGGTCGATTGGCCCGCGACGCAGGCGACCGCCGGGCGCGGCATCCGCCTGCCGATCATCCCGGCGATCGGCGGACTGCACACCGTCGAGTTGCGCGCGGTGAGCGGTCTCGGCGTCGTCGGCGCGCTCTCGCAGAGCGGGACGATGAACGCCGATGTCACGCCGCCGCCGGTGGCGGGCGTGACTTCGGCGATGAGCTTCGGGCGCGTCGTCGTGACGCTCACGCTCGCGAACGATCCCGAGAGCGGCCTCGCGGGCGTCGACATCGCCGTCGGAACGGATCCCACCCCTTCGTTCGATCCCAAGGACGGTGGCGGCACGATCCTCATCCCGTACGCGACGTACTCGGCCGTCGTGGGGATCAGCAAGCCGTACATCACCGTCCCCTCGGGCGT
>JAYTNC010000559.1:0-2397 GCA_043748515.1 Gemmatimonadota bacterium
TCGACGCCCTGGATGCGAAGGCCGCGCGACGTGCCCGGCCGGCGCATCCGGTCCATGAGCCGCTCGAGCGCGCTCGGCTTGAGCGCGGTCTCCTGCGCCTCGTCGAGTTCCGGATAGATCGCCTTGAGGAGCTGGGTGACGTTGATGTCGCCCTGCCCGATGCTCGCGCGGACGTGGTCGAGGTCCGTGAGCTTGAGGGCTTCGGCGCCGCGCAGCAACTCCGCATCGGTGAGCTTCGCGTGACGGCGGCGGCGCAGTTCGCGGTCGAGGATCTCCTGCCCCACCGCGATGAAGGTCTTCTCCTCCTCGTTGCGCAGCCACTGGCGGATGCGGTGGCGCGCGCGGCCCGTGCGCACGTGCGCGAGCCAGTCGCGGCTCGGGCGCGCGTTCGCCGAGCGGATGATCTCGACCGTCTCGGAGTTGCGCAGCTCGCGCGAGAGCGGGACGATCCGCCCGTTCACGCGCGCGCCCTGCGTGTGCAGGCCGACCTCGGTGTGCACCGCGAAGGCGAAGTCGATCGGCGTCGCCCCCTTGGGCAGCTGGATCACGTCGCCGTTCGGGGTGAAGACGAAGATCTCGTCCTGATACAGGTCGAGCTTGAGGAACTCGAGGAACTGGTCGGGCGTCTCGGCGTCGAGCTGCAGCTCCAGGACCTGGCGGAACCAGGAGAGATGGCGGTCGAGGTCGCGCTTGCCGCCCTTCTCGCCTTCCTTGTACAGCCAGTGCGCCGCGATGCCGTAGTCGGCGGTGCGGTGCATCTCGCGCGTGCGGATCTGGATCTCGAAGAGGGTGCCGCGCGGGCCGAAGATCGTCGTGTGCAGCGACTGGTAGCCGTTCGACTTCGGGCTCGCGATGTAGTCCTTGATCCGCTCCTGCAGCGGCGTCCACGCGCCATGGATGACGCCGAGCGCGTGATAGCACTCGGGGACGTTCTCGACGATCACGCGGATCGCGTAGAGGTCGTAGATCTCGTCGTACGGCTTGTCGCGCTTCTCCATCTTCTTGTGGATCGACCAGAGATGCTTCGGCCGGCCGCCCACCTCGTGCACGATCACGCCGGAGTCCTTCAGCTTCGCCGCGAGCGGCGCGATCATCCCCTCGATGAGCGCGTCACGGTCGGCGCGCTTGTTCGCGATGAGCTTGGCGAGGTTGCGATAGTCCTCCGGCTCGAGCCACTTGAACGCGAGGTCCTCGAGCTCGGCCTTCATCGACGCGAGGCCGAACCGGTACGCCATCGGCGCGTAGAGGTCGCGCGTCTCGAGCGCGATGCGCTGCCGCTTCTCCTCGGGCATCCACTCGAGCGTCCGCATGTTGTGCAGGCGGTCGGCGAGCTTCACGAGGATCACGCGCGCGTCCTTCGCGACCGAGAGCAGCAGCTTGCGGTAGCTCTCGACCTGGCGCTCCTCGCGCGAGAGCATCGGCAGGTGGCCGATCTTCGTGAGGCCGTCGACGATCTGCGCGATCTCGCGCCCGAACTCGCGCTCGACGTCCTCGACCGAGAAGGCGGTGTCCTCGACGACGTCGTGGATCAGCCCGCTCGCGACGGTGACGCTGTCGAGGTGGAGGTCGGCGAGGATCTTGGCGACCTCCACGCAATGCGTGACGTACGGATCGCCGTTGCGCCGCGTCTGCCCGGAATGCGCCTTCTCGCTGAACACATAGGCGCGCGCGAGCAGTTCGGTGTCGAGACGCTCGGACAGCGTCTCGTCCGCGAGGTCCCAGCCGGGGATGATGTCGGTGAGGACGGGGGCGCTCAGGCTCTGCTCCGGGATTGGGCCCCGGGGATGCGGGGCCGACGATCGTTATATCGCCGGGCGGGGGGCACGGGTCAAGCGGCGCCCGCTAGAGAAGCCCCGCCTCGGCGAACGAGACGAACCGCCCGCGCCCGATCACGACATGGTCCTGGATCGGGATGTCGAGCAGCCGGCCGGCCGCCACGAGCTGCGACGTGATCGCGCGGTCGTCCGGACTGGGCGTCGGATCGCCCGAGGGGTGGTTGTGCACCAGCACCAGGCTCGCCGCCCGTTCCGCGATCGCCTCGCGGAAGACTTCGCGCGGGTGCACCAGCGACGAGTTCAGGATGCCCCGGCTCACGAGCACGTCGCGTTCGAGACGGTGCTGCGCGTCGAGCACCGCGACGTGGAACTCCTCGACCGTCAGTCCCTCGAGCCGGGGCGCGTAGAATCGCCAGACGTCCCGCGGCCCCCGCATCGGTTCGCCCTCATCGGACCCTTCGGCGGTGAGCCGGCGCCCGAGTTCAAACGCCGCCTGGATCGCGAGCGCCCGGACCTCGCCGAGCCCGGGCTGGTCGGTGAGCGCGCCGAGCGGCATCTGCCCGAGCCGCCGCAACGAGCCGCCGGCGCGGGTGATCACCTCCGCGGCGACCTCCGTCGCGCT
>JAYTNC010000560.1:0-3340 GCA_043748515.1 Gemmatimonadota bacterium
GGTGGCGAGCGCCGCTCGTTTCGTGGTGGTGGGCCCTACGGGCACGGAGGTGACGGCCGACGACGTGATCGGCGAGTGGAGCGAAGGCACGGGGCCGAGCCCCGACACCACCGAGGGCCGCGCGCGCGACGCACGCGCCGGCGCGCTCGCGGGGAAGGCGATCGAACGCGCCGTCGCGCTCGCGAAGTCGGGTGCGGTGCAGGGCATCGTCACCGCGCCGATCGACAAGGCCGCGCTGCTCGCGGGAGGATTCGACTTCCCCGGGCACACCGAGATGCTCGAGGCGCTCACCGGCAGTCCGACCGTGATGATGCTCGCGGGCCCGACGCTGCGCGTGGTGCTCGCGACGACGCACATCGCGCTACGCGAGGTGCATGCGGCGCTCACCAAGGAACTGATCGTGCGCACGGCGCGGATCACGCGCGAAGGGCTGCAGCGGGCCTTCGGGATCGCCGACCCGCGGATCGCGCTCTGCGCGCTCAACCCGCATGCGGGGGACCACGGCCGGTTCGGGCGCGAGGACGACGCGCTGCTGGCACCGGCGGCGCGCGAGGCGGGGATCGCGGGACCGTACCCCGCGGACACCGTGTTCGTGCGGGCGATGCGGGGCGAGTTCGACTGCGTGATCGCGCCGTATCACGACGTCGGGATGACGGCGATCAAGGTCGCGAGCTTCGGGGAAGGGGTGAATGTGACGCTCGGGCTGCCGTTCGTGCGGACGTCGCCCGATCATGGGACCGCGCTCGACATCGCGGGGAGCGGGAGGGCGTCGGAGTCGTCGTTCGTGGCTGCCGTTCGGTGCGCCGTCGATGTTCTCGCGCGCGGGTAGTGCTACTGCGACTGCGTTCACCACAGAGGCACAGAGGAGACAGAGAACGGCGGAGAGCTGCAAACGCGACCACTTGGGAACTGCCGATCGCGAACCCCGCGGCATCGCAGCGTGCTGTCGCAGTTCCACAAGGCAGTGCAGTTCTCTGTGCCTCTGTGGTGAACGCAGTGGCCGTTACGCGCCCGCATCCCGCAGCAACTCGATGGAAAGCGTCCTGATCCGCCGCCCATCCATCTCGCGCACGGTGAACGCCGCCCCGCCGCCCGTCACCCGATCGCCGGCCACCGGCAGCCGCCCGAGCAGCCCGAACACGAACCCGCCGATCGTCGTGTAGTCCTCCTCGGGGATCGCGAGATCGAGCTCCGCATTCACCTCGGAGATATTCGCGTCCCCCGGCACGATGCGCGCGCCGGTGGTGCCGCTCTCCATCCCCGAGGCCGCCGGCGTCTCGTCGTATTCGTCGAGGATCTCGCCCACGATCTCCTCGAGCAGGTCCTCCATGGTCACCATCCCCGCCGTGCCACCGTACTCGTCGAGCACGATCGCGAGATGCTCCTTGCGCCGTTTGAAGTCGGCGAGCACTTCCTCGACCTCGCGCGAGCCCGGCACCACATGCACCGGTCGCATGATCCGCTCGATCGAGAAGCCCGGCTGACGCTTGGCGAGCGCACGCAGCAGGTCCTTGGCGTGCACCATCCCCACGACGTCGTCGAGCGTCTCGCGGTAGACCGGATAGCGCGAGAAGCCCGCGTCCTCGACGGCCTGCACCGCCTCGTCGAGCGTCGCCTCCACGGGGATCGCGACGATCGCGGTGCGCGGCGTCATGACCTCGCGGGCGTTCTTCTCCGAGAACTCGAAGACGCCACCGAGGATCTCGGCGTCGCTGACCGGCAGGAGGCCGCCCTCGGATGCGCGCTCGACCAGGAGCCGGAGTTCGTCGGGGGAGTGCGGCGTCTCTTCCTCCGAGACCGACTTTTGGCCCACGAGCCGCAGCAGGAGGTTGCTCGACCCGTTGAGCACCCAGATGAACGGCCACACGAGCCAGGTGAAGGCGAGGATCGGGGGGGCGAGCCACTTGGCGAACTGCTCGGGATAGTTGAGCGAGAGGGCCCGCGGCGCGAGCTCGCCGAGGACCACGTGCAGGTAGGTGACGGTCGTGATCGCGATCGCCGTGGCGATGCCCAGCCGGACCGGCAATTCGAGCGGCAGGGGGAGCGCCGTGAACCAGTGTTCCAGCGTCTGTCCAAGGGTCGCCTCGGCCACCCAGCCCAGTCCGAGCGAAGCCAGTGTGATACCCAACTGGCCTGCCGAGAGCACTCGTGTGAGATTGCTACGGGAGGTCGCCGTTACCGCGAAGCGGGCGAAGTGGTCTCCTGCACGGACCATGGCCTCGAGGCGCGACCGACGCGCCCGCACCAGCGCGAACTCCACCGCGACGAAGAAGGCGTTGAGGACCAACAGGGCGACGATGGCGAACAGGCGCGAGAGCACGGGCGAAAGCTATGACGACTGCGTCATGACCCGCCAGTCGGCGGAGGGGCTTGCGGCGGGCGAGAACGCACGCTCCGCGCCGCCGGTTCTGGCGCGCGCGCATGCCGGCGCCCACGACCACTCGCACGGCCACGCGCACGACCGCGGCCACGACCGCGGCCACGACCGCGGCCACGCGCATGAGCTCGGCACGCGCCGGCTCACGATCGCGCTCGTCATCACCGCGCTCTTCCTGGTGGCCGAGGTCGTGGGTGGCGTGCTCTCGAACTCGCTCGCGCTGCTCGCCGACGCTGGCCACATGCTCACCGACGTCGGGGCGCTCGCGCTCTCGCTCTTCGTCGCCTGGTTCAGCCGGCAGCCGGCCACGCCGCAGAAGACCTACGGCTACCTGCGCTGGGAGATCCTCGCGGCGTTCATCAATGGCGCGGTGCTGCTGCTCGCGTCGGCGTTCATCCTGTACGAGTCGGTGCGGCGCATCGCGTCGCCGGAGCCCATCGGCGGCGGGCTGATGCTCGTGGTCGCGGTGTTGGGGCTCGGTGTGAACTCCGTCTCGGCCTGGCTGCTGCACGGCAGCGCGCACCACTCCATGAACATCAAGGCCGCATACCTCCACGTGCTCGGCGACCTGCTCGGCTCGGTCGCGGCGATCGTCGCGGCGGTGCTCGTGCGCTGGCAAGGCTGGCTCGTCGCCGACCCCATCGCGTCGATCGTCATGACCGGGCTGATCGTCGCGGGCGCCTGGCGTCTCGTGCGCGAGGCCGTCGACGTGCTGCTCGAGGCGACGCCCAAGCATATCGAACTCGACTCGCTCCGCCTCGCCATGTCGCAGGTGCGCGGCGTGGGCGAGGTGCACGACCTGCATGTCTGGACGCTCACGTCGGGCGTCGTCGCGATGAGTGCGCACGCCGTCGCCCCTGACGCCGCGGAGCACCAGCGCGTGCTCGAGGATCTGCATGTCGCGGTCGGACGCTTCGGCATCCTGCACGCGACCATCCAGCTCGAGGGCGTCCCGCTCGACGC
>JAYTNC010000561.1:0-2150 GCA_043748515.1 Gemmatimonadota bacterium
CGCGGCGAAGCGGTTGGCGGTGCGCCAGCGCATGGTGCCGGTGTTGTTGAGCTGCTCGGTCGCGGGGTCGGCGTACTTGCGGAACTGGATCTCGGCGACCGGCATGAGCCCGCTGATCGCGAGCCCCGATGCGCGGCCGATGATGCCTTCCTCGCTCAGGCTCGTGTCGAAGACGCGCGCGTTGCCGAACTGCTTCTGTAGTCCCTCGGTGACGAGATGCACGCCGCCCTTCTTGCCGACGTCCTCGCCGAACACCACGACGCGCGGATTCACTTCGAGTTCACGCCGCAGCGTGCGGCGCACGGCTTCGGCGAAGCGCAGCATCTCGCCGTCCTCACGCGGGGTCTCGCTGCCTCCGAGGTCACGGCGGATCGCGCGCGGCACGCCGCCGAACGCTTCAGGCGCGTCGTCGCTGTCGTCGGCGCGCACATGCTCGGCGATGCGCGACGCGTCGGGCACGGGGCGCGCACGCGCGGCGGAGAGCGCATGCTCCACGTCGCGCGCGACCTCGACCTCGAGTGCGGACCAATCGGCTTCGCTCAGGAGCGAGGGCACGAGATACTTCCGGAGCCGCGGCAGCGGATCGCGCGCCTGGTCCGCGGCGATCTCGGCGTCGGCGCGATAGCCCTTCTGATTGTCAGGGCCGGAGTGGCTCGAGAGCCGAGGCACGGTGAGGTGCACGAGCGCCGGGCCTGCGCCGGTGCGCACATGGTCGACGCACTCCTTGAGCAGCGTCGCCGATTCCGCCGGGTCGGTGCCGTCGCCGTCGCGGATCATGAGGTCGGAGAACGAGGCGAGGTTCTTCGCGATGTTCCCGCCGGGCGTCTGCATCTCGCCACCGACCGAGATGCCGAGTCCGTTGTCCTCGATGTAGAAGAGCATCGGGAGCTTGAGCGTCGTCGCCATCGTGAGCGCCGCCCAGAAGCCGCTCGTCGCCACCGAGGCGTCGCCGCCGAGCGCGACGCCGAGCGATCCGGCCCAACTCGCGTCCTTCAGTGTGTCGCGATGGTAGGTGATCGCCTGCGCCCAGCCCGCCGTGGGCGTGTACTGCGAGCCGACGTCACCCGACATCGGCAGCGCGACCGGGCCGTTCGCGTTCGGCAGGTTGCAGACCACGCCGATGTCGCGCCCGTCGGAGAATCCGCCGGCGCGTCCGAGCGGCGAGCCGAGCGCGTCGTCGAGCGGGAGGCCGAGCGAGAGCAGCAGCGGGCGACTTCTATAGTATGCGCCGGCGGCGTCGTGACGGCCGTCGATCAGCGCGCCCAGGATGCACTGCGCGACGTCGTGCCCGCGCGCCGAGAACTGGTAGAGCACCACATGGTCCTTGGGGACCGTGGCGCGGCTGCGGTTCGTCGCTTCCTCGACTTCATCGAGGGCGCGGGAAACGAGGACGTTGTATGCGATGCGGCGCCAGTCGAAGCCGGCGAGGGGTCTCGGTGCCATGGGGGGAATCTGGGTATGTTTCCCCCCATGTCGACCCCCCTCGTGCTCATCGAGCTCCACGACGGCGTGCTCTCGCTCACGCTGAACCGTCCGGAGGTGCTCAACTCGTTCAATCGCGAGATGGCCGCCGAGCTGTTGGCGGGACTGACGCGCGCCGCGAGCGATACCGCGGTCCGTGCGGTCCTCCTCACCGGCGCGGGCCGGGGCTTTTGTGCCGGCCAGGACCTGCAAGAGGCGCTCCCGGTCGGCGACGGCCCGATGCCCGACATCAGCGAGATCGTCCGCGCGAGCTACAACCCGATCATCCGCGCCATCCGCACGCTCGAGAAGCCGGTCGTCTGCGCGGTCAACGGCGTCGCGGCCGGCGCGGGGGCCAACCTCGCCTTCGCCTGCGACCTCACCGTCGCCGCCGAGGAGGCCGTGTTCGTCGAGAGCTTCGCGAAGCTCGGCCTGATCCCCGACACGAGCGGCACCTTCTTCGTGCCGCGCCTCGTGGGGCCGCAGCGCGCGGCGGGGATGTTCTTCCTCGCCGAGAAGATGCATTCGGCGAAGGCGAAGGAATGGGGGCTGATCTGGGAGGTCGTGCCGTTCGCGCAGCTGCATGAGGTCTCGATGCATCTCGCGAAGCAGCTCGCGACGCAGGCGACGCGCGGCTTCGGCCTCACCAAGCGCGCGATGAACGCCTCCTGGTCCAACTCGCTCGACGA
>JAYTNC010000562.1:0-4391 GCA_043748515.1 Gemmatimonadota bacterium
CCTGCGCCGCGCCGAGGGAGCGAGCGAGTCGGTCCGCACGACGGAATCAACGACCGCGACGTCGCGGACGGGACCGACGTAGAGATCGCGCCGCATCACGCCGGAGCGGTCGGCGACGAGCTCGATGCGATCGGTCGTGTCGGGACCGACGTTCGCGCTCACGAAGACGCTGCCGATGGCGGGCACGTTGCAGAGGACGTAACCGCCGTCCGCCCCGGCGCGAGCGTAGATGGCAGGCTGCTGCCGCTCGAGGTGCTCGCGACGCACGACGAACTCGAGCCACTCCCCGACGACCGCCGCACCGGCGACGGGACTGCGGTCGCTCGCGCGGCGCACGACGCCGATGACCAGCGCCCCGCCGCCGCCGCGCGCACCGCAGTAGGCGGCCTTGAGCAACGCCGCAGAGGGGCCGGTGAGATCCGCCTTCGTCTCGCGACCGGCGCGAACGCGCACCATCAGCACCGAGGCCTGCACGCCGAGCGAGTCGAGCCGCGGGTGGAGGAAGCCGAGCGAATAGCGCCCGGATGGGACATCGGCGATGCGGTAGCGGCCGAGCGAGTCGGAGAGCGCGGCGGACGTGAACGCGACAGCGGGATCGGCCGAGGAGAGCTGCACGACGGCACCGACGATCGGCAGGAGCGAGGCGCTGTCGCGGACGACTCCAGTGACGCGCGCGCCCAAGTGAGCCGGCGACGGAGCCGGCGACGGAGCCGGCGTGCCTGAAGGACGCGGCGCGCTCGCCGCGCCAGGAGCGCGCGGAGCGCACGCGGCGACCGCCACCAGAACGCACAGGACGAGGGCTCGCATGCCGGAAGATACGATTCGGTGCGATGTTTCGTGCGTGTCCGAACTCGAGCTCTACCTGCGCCTCGGCTTCACGCACATCGCCGACCTGCGCGCGTACGATCACATCCTCTTCGTCGCCGCCTTGACCGCGTCGTTCGGTCCGCGCGACTGGAAGCGGATCGCGTGGCTTGTCACGGCCTTCACCCTCGGCCATTCGCTCACGCTCGCGCTCGCGACGCTCGACCTCGTGCGACTCGCGAGCGCGGTGGTCGAGCCTGCGATCGCCATCACGATCGTGCTCACGGCGGCGAGCGCGATCCACGACCAGCGCCGCGCCGACGCCGCGCCGACCGGGAGTGCCTGGTGGCGGCGGTACGCGATCGCGGGCAGTTTCGGTCTGATTCACGGGCTCGGATTCAGCGGCTACCTGCGCGCGCTGCTCGGCGAAGAGGAGTCGCTGTTCGGGCCGCTGCTCGCCTTCAATGTGGGGCTCGAGGTGGGGCAGCTGCTGATCGTCGGCGTGGTCTTCGCGCTCGGGCTCGCGGCCGAGCGGTTGCTCGGCTGGGCGCGGCGGGACTGGGTGCTCGTGGTGTGCGGCGCGAGTGCGGGGATCGGGGTGACGCTGCTGATCGATCGCGTGTCCGGCAGGGTATAGTTTTAGAACAACCATTCACACTCCCGAGGACCTCTCGTGCAGCTCCGCTCGCTTCTGCTCCTCGCCCTCCTCGCGTCACCCGCCGCGGCGCAGCAGGGCCCGCCCGCGCCGCGCGGTCCGCAGTGGCTGAACGCCGACACCACCAAGAAGGTCAACCAGTCGAACTTCCGCGCGCTCGAGGAGTGGCCGGCGCCCAACGAGTACCGCAACGCCGCCGGCGGCCCGGGCCCGAAGTACTGGCAGCAGCAGGTGGACTACGTGATCCGCACCGCGCTCGACACGGTGGAGCACAAGGTCACCGGCAGCGGCCGCATCACGTACAAGAACAACTCGCCTGACCGGCTCGGGTATGTCTGGATCCAGCTCGACCAGGACATCGAGCGCACCGACTCGCGCGCCGCGCTCGCGCAGCGCGCGCTTCCGGCGCGGATCCCCGAGCAGGCGCGGCGCTTCCTCGCGCCGGAACCGGTGACCAACGGCGGCTACACGATCCCGCGCGTGCAACTCGTGAACGCGGCCGGCGTGAAGACCGACGCCAAGTACTTCCGCAACGGCACGCAGATGCGCGTCGACCTCGCGGCGCCGCTCGCGACGGGGCAGAGCGCGATCATCGAGATCGACTGGTCGTTCATCGTGCCCGAGGGCGGGCGCAACGGCCGCGGCGTGCGCGAGAAGGTGAAGGACGGGTGGCTCTATGAGATCGCGCAGTGGTTCCCCCGCGCGGCCGTGTACGACGACATCAACGGCTGGCAGAACGTGCAGTTCTATGGCCAGGGCGAGTTCTACCTGGAGTTCGGCAACTACGACGTGAGCATCACCGTGCCGCACGACCACATCGTCCGCGCCACGGGCACGCTCATGAACCCGTTGCAGGCGCTCACCGCGACGCAGCGCGCGCGCCTCGCGACGGCGATGAAGTCCGACACCGCGGTCTTCGTGATCCGTGCCGACGAAGTGCTCACGCCGGCGACGCGCCCGACCGGCACCGCGCCGATCACCTGGCGCTTCAAGGCCGAGAACGTGCGCGACTTCGCATGGGCGTCGAGCAAGACCTACGTATGGGACGCGGCGGGCTTCAAGTACTCGCCCACGGGTCGCACCATCGAGTTGCACTCCGTCTACCCGCGCGACGCGATGCCGCTCTGGGACAAGATCAGCACCAAGGCGATCCGCCAGACGATGATCACCTACGGGCGCCTCGCCTTCGAATACCCGTACCCGCAGGCCTCGAACGTGCACGGTCCGGTGTTCGGCATGGAATACCCGATGATCGCCTTCTGCGGCGCCCGCCCGCGCGCCGACGGCACCTACGACAAGTCGCTCGAGTACTCGCTGGCCGGCGTGACCATCCATGAGGTGGGCCACAACTGGTTCCCGATGATCGTCGCGACCGACGAGCGCCGCTGGACCTGGATGGACGAAGGCATCAACTCGTTCCTCGAGTATTACACCGAGTTGGAGTTCGACCCTTCGTGGCCGCGCAACGGGATGCGCGGGCCGGCGCGCAACCTCACGAACTACATGCGGGCACCCAATCAGGTGCCGCTCATGACGGAGTCGGACGCCGTCTACGCCAACTTCGGCAACAACGGCTACTCCAAGCCCGCCACCGGACTCGTGATGCTGCGCGAGCACGTGCTCGGCGCCGAGAGCTTCGACCGCGCGTTCCGCGAGTATTCGCAGCAGTGGATGTTCAAGCATCCGCAGCCCGCGGACTTCTTCCGGTCGCTCGTGCAGGGCGCGGGCGAGGAGCTCAACTGGTACTGGCGCGGCTGGTTCTTCACGACCTACGCCAACGACCAGGCGCTCACGAGCGTGGAGACGCAGGACGCGAAGGAACTCATCGGATCGGCCGAGCGGGGCGCGAACTATCACCGCATCACGGTGCAGCAGCAGGGCGGGCTGATCATGCCGCTGCACTTCGAGGTCACCTTCTCCGACGGCAGCAAGGAAACGGTGAAGCTCCCCGCCGACATCTGGCGCAGCAACGAGCGGGAGTTCGTCTACGGCTTCTTCTCGAACAAGACGGTGACCGAGGTGGTGGTGGACCCCGCCGAGGCGTTCGCGGACATCAACCGCGCGAACAACACCTGGAAGTCGGTGCCGAAGCCGATCTCGTGATCGGATCCCTGCTTCCACGCGCCATCACCGCGCTGGCCGCGGTGATGGCGTTCGGGGGGCCGGCGTCGCCCCGCGCGACGGGGGCCCCCGCGGCGGCCCCCGTCGCGGCCGTGCACGACATCCACGTGTCGCACACGCGCCTCGTGCTGGACGGCACGCACGTGGTAGCGCGCGTGCGCGTCTTCCGCGACGACCTCGCGAAGGCGCTCGGCGCGCCGGTCGAGAAGAACGCGGCCACCCGCGCCGCGTTCGAGAAGTACCTCGGCGCGCATTTCCTCGTGCGCGCCGACGGCGTGCGGCTCGCCTGCCGGATCGAGGACGACGACGAGGATTCGGACCCCAACGGCGAGCGGGTGTGGTGGGCGATCATCCAGTGCGATGCCGCCACACCGGTGCGGGTGCTCGGACTCGTCAACGAGGTCTTCTTCGAGACCTTCCGCGACCAGCAGAATCTCGTCACCGTGATCAAGGCGCCGGAGGACGAGCGGCGCGCGCTCTTCTTCCAGGGCGGCGACCGGCGGGAGCAGACCGTCCGGTTCTGAGTCGTCGGCGCGGGCACGATTATCATTCCCCGGACGATGCGACACGCCCGCCACGACCCGACCCTCATTGCGACGATCGTCGCGCGCCGACCGCTGCGCTACCGGACGGTCGGGCACCCGTCGCTCGACCGCCCCGCGCTCGTGCGCGCGGGCTCCAGCCTCACCTGGGTGGGCGCCCGCCTCGGACTCGTGCAGGACGACGCGAACTTCGTCGCACTCGTCGACCCCAAGACCGGCCTCGCGCGCGCGATCACCCTGCCGGCGGGCGAGGAAGGGCGCCGGCACTT
>JAYTNC010000563.1:0-4325 GCA_043748515.1 Gemmatimonadota bacterium
CGCGGACGCTGCGCGCAGGGCTCAACTTCACGCTCACCACCAGCGTGGCCGACATCGACCTGCTCGGCGACCTCGTCGGTGGCGGCGGCTACGAGGATCTCGTGCCGCATTCGAGCGTCGTCACCATCTTCGGACGCAACGTGCGACTCATCGACCTGCCCTGGCTCATCACGCTCAAGCGCGCCGCCGGTCGCCCCAAGGACCTCGAGGTCCTCGCCGAGCTCGAAGCCATCGAGGAGGAGCGACGCAGTGACGGCTGACGCCGCGCGTCCGACCCTTGGCCGCTACCTCCCCGGCCTCGCCCTCGTCGCCGCCGTCGGCGCCATCTCCTTCGCCATCGGCGCACTCGAGGAGCACCTCCTCGGCCAGCCCGTCATCGAAGCGCTCGTCGTCGCGATCCTCCTCGGCATGCTCGTGCGCTCCGCCCGCACCCTGCCCGCGTCGCTCGACCCCGGCATCGACTTCTCCGCCAAGCAGGTCCTCGAGTTCGCGATCGTCCTTCTCGGCGCCGCGGTCGACCTTCCGCTGCTCCTGCGCGCCGGCCCTGCGCTCGCCATCGGCATCGTCCTGCTCGTCATCGTCGGACTCGCCGCCGGCTACGGCATCGGACGCGCATTCGGTCTTCCACATCGCCTCGCCGTCCTAGTCGCCACCGGCAACGCCATCTGCGGCAACTCGGCCATCGCCGCCGTCGCACCGGTCATCGGCGCCGAACGCGAGCATGTCGCGAGCGCGATCGCCTTCACCGCGATCCTCGGCGTCGCCGTGGTGCTCGGACTGCCGCACCTGATCGGCCCGCTCGGCTTCAGCGATTACCAGTACGGCGTGCTCGCGGGCCTCACCGTCTACGCGGTGCCGCAGGTGCTCGCCGCGGCCTTCCCGGTGAGCACGCTCGCCGGTCAGGTGGGCACGCTCGTGAAGCTCGTGCGCGTGCTCATGCTCGGCCCCGTGGTGCTCTTCTTCACGCTCACGCACCGCGCGCCCACGCCGCACGCCGACAGCGCGACCATCGGCGCACGCACCTCACGCCGCGCCTTCACGCTCGCGCGCGCCGTGCCCTGGTTCATCGTCGGCTTCCTGCTGCTCGCCGCGCTGCGATCGTCGGGCCTGCTCCCCGAGAGCCTCGGCGTGCGGCTCAAGACGCTCTCGGGATGGCTCACCATCCTCGCGATGGCGGCGCTCGGACTCGGCGTCGATCTCCGTGCCCTCCGGAAGGTCGGCGCGCCCGTGGTCCTCACCGTCGTGGCCTCGCTCGGCGTGCTGCTCGCGCTGAGCATCGCGCTCATCCGGGCGCTCGCGATCGCCTAGCCGTCTCGCAGCGCTCGCCGCGCGCTCGCCTAGCGCGCGCGGCGCCCGCAGTGGCCGGTCACCCGGTCAGAACGAGACCGAGAACCCGCGCCCGCCGCCGATGTTGCCGAACCGCGGATTCACGACGCTGTTGAAGATCGAGCCGAACTGGTAGCGCACGCCGAAGAACGTGAAGTAGCGGAAGTTCGTCTGCAACGCGCGGAGCCGCGTGAGCACTTCCTGTTGCGATGCGCCCGCGCGCTCGAGGTAGAGCTGGTCGCGCACGCGCGAGAGCGAGCCGTCGACGTTGAACGAGAAGCCGCGGCCAAGGCGCACGTTCACGCCGCCGCTCAGGCCGGCGTTGTAGTACTTGAGCCCGTCGAGGTACTGCGACCCGTAGAGCGTCACGTTCGCCTCGCCCCACGGCTGCCGCGCCGCGAAGGTCGCGTCGAGCGTATGCACCGGCCGCGTCTCCGACGACCTGCCGAAGACCGTGATCTCCTTGTACTGGAAGGAGCGCATCCCGACCGTGTAGAGCACGGCGAACTTGCGACGCGCGAAATCCTTGTACGGGAAGTAGTCCCACTCGACGGCCGCGGCGGCGTTGGTGCCGAGCTCGATGTTGCCGAAGTCGGATTTCTCGCCGGCGACGCGCCCGCCCACCGACCAATGGTCGCCGAGGCTCTTCACGATCATGCCGCTCGCGCTCGCGCTCCGCTGCAGCGCGGTGATCGTCGTGTCGGTCGAGTCGAGCGCGAAGGTGAACTTGGACTCGTCATACGAGTTGTTCGCGCTGAACCGGATCTTCCACTGCTCGGTGGTGCGGTTGGCGTTGAGGTCGAGCCAGCCGTTGCGGAACGACTGCCGCGACTCGCCGTTGAGGAATCCGTTGGCCGAGACGCTGTAGGTCCAGAAGTTCCAGTTGTCGCGCGCCGGCGCGGGCGCGGCACTGCCGGCGGCCGGCGTGTAGGCGATCGCGAGCTGCGAGCCGAGCGGCGTGCGCGCGGCGTGCGGCAACAGCAGCTGGCCGATCACGCGCATCAACTGCCGACGGACGATGTCGTTGGCGTCGTTGGGGTTGGTCGTGATCTCGAGCGTGTCGGTCTTGCCCGCGAACGCGCGCTGCCCGATCGCGACCACGGCGTACTGCCGTCCCCCCGAGCCGGTCGTCTGCGACGTCACGAGGATATGGAAGTCGGCATCGAGCCGGTCGCGCATCCAGTTGATCCACTTCATCTCGGAGACGAGGAAGTCGCGGTCGCAACCGCGCTCGTCGCAATCGAGGAAGGCGCGGAGCGCCGAGTTCTGGCTCGTGTCGGCGGCGGAGGCAGGCGTCTCCTGGGCCCGGACCGGCGCCCCGGTCAACATCAATAGAAGGAGCAGGGCTCCGAGGAACGGGGTCCGCAGGGACATCTGGCGCTCAGGGTAGAGGGTGGGGTCGGCGGGAATACCCGCGGCCCGGCTGGAGTTCGTCCTGCCGGACACTCCGTTTGGACTCCCCGAACCGGCAAACCGTTGCTTCGGTGCCGGCGCGAGGAGGGTGGCCGCACGATGGTAGGGCCCGTGCGTGACGGGCCGGTGAGCGTTGGATGAGGGTTCGATTAACCCAGCATCACCCGACGGCGACCGTGATCCGTCCTTTTCGGTTCGAACGGCGGATCGGGCCGACGATGATCTCGACATCACGACCCAAGCCCGCGAGCAGCTCCATCAGTCGATGCGTGGAGAATCCACGGTAGTCTCCGTGGAGGAGCTTCGAGACCTTTGGCTGATCGATGCCCATCAACTTCGCGGCAGCTGCTTGCGTGAGGTGGCGCGAACGGACCGTGCGATCGATGGCGACCACCAGTTCTGTCTTCGCAAGCAGTTCCTTCGCGTCAGGGAAACCAAGATCCTCCCAAACGTTGCCGCTGCCGTAGAAAACCGCGATCTCGCCGTCCTTTTGCTTCGCTTTGGTCATCGAGTGCTCTCCGTGGTCGGGTGGTTCTCGGCGTGCGCCTGCTCGGCCAGCTTCGATCGGGCGAGGATCAGTGCGGTGTCTCGCCTCGACATCGCGATCCCGTGCGTCGACTTCTTCCGGAACACGTGCAGGACGTACACGAATCCCCGAAGCTTCACCGTGTACACCGCGCGATACGTTCCGTCCGTGTCGTGGACGCGAAGTTCGAGAAGCCCGCGAAGCTCGCCGTGCAGCGGCTTCGCCGCGCCCGGGAACCCTCCGCTCTGAACCTCATAGAGCGCGCGTCCGATCTTCAGCTGCACGACATCCGGAAGCGATCGAAGATCCGATCGTGTTGTCCCGATCCAGACGACAGGAGTCAGACTGGACCGCGCGGGCACTGGGACGTTGGGAGAATATGCTCGTTTTGGCATGATCCGGCAATCACGTTGATTGCCTCAACCTGCCCACGACGGCCAGTACCTCAGCACCACTGCGCTCCCGCACGTACCACCCTGACGCGCCCCATCGTTTGCGATGACCGCTTCCCTGCGCGACATTCTCCCCCCGCTCCCCCGCCGGCCTCCCCCCGCCGGCACCCCCGAGCTCCCAACTCCCGCATGACCTCCCGCCGCGACTTCCTCGCCACCACCGGCCTCGCCGCCAGCGCCGTCGCGCTCGCGGCCCGCCGCGCCGATGCCGCCGGCACTGCCTCGCCGATCCTCACCGCCAACACCGAGCCCGACCCACAGGTGAAGGTGCTGCTGCTCGAGGCCCTCAACGCCGCCCGCATCGCCGGCGCCGGCTGGGCCGACGCGCGCATCCAGCGTCAACGCCGCCAGAACCTCGGCACCCGCGAGCAGCAGGTCACCAACGTTTCCGACACCGACACCATCGGCTGCGGCGTGCGCGTGCTCGTCGACGGCACCTGGGGCTTCTCGGCAACGCGCTCGCTCACCAAGGAAGGCGTCGCACGCGCCGCCCAGCGCGCGGTCTCGCTCGCCAAGGCCAACCGCGTCGCGCGCGACCGGCTGGTGCGCCTCGCGCCCACCGACGTGCATCCCAACGCCACCTGGAAGTCGAGCTACACGATCGATCC
>JAYTNC010000564.1:0-2008 GCA_043748515.1 Gemmatimonadota bacterium
CGACGTGGTCCAGAATCTCCTGAAGGTGGTCGACGATCAGGCGTTCATCCTCGGCGCCCCGGTCTCCGCGTTCGAGTGCGAGGTCGCCGGACTCTCCAAGACCAAGTACGCCGTCGGCTGCGCCAACGGGACCGACGCGATCCTCATCGCGCTCCGCGCCCTCGACATCGGTCGCGGCGACGAAGTGGTGACGACCCCGTTCACCTTCTTCGCGACCGCCGGCACCATCCACAACGTCGGCGCCACGCCCGTCTTCGTCGACATCGATCCGAAGACCTTCAACATCCGCCCCGACCTCGCGGCCGCCGCGGTGACGTCCAGGACCAAGGCCGTCATCCCGGTCGACCTCTTCGGCCAGATGGCCGCGATCGAGGAGGTCCGCCGGCTCCTGCCGGCTATGCCGATCATCGAGGACGCCGCCCAGAGCATCGGCGCGCGCCGGAAGATCGACGGCGAGTGGCGCATGGCGGGTGAAGCGGCGACCATCGGCACCTTCTCGTTCTTCCCCTCGAAGAACCTCGGCGGCTACGGCGACGGCGGCATGATCGTCACGCAGGACGAGACGATCTTCAAGCGCCTCATGCGCCTGCGCACCCACGGCTCGGTGCAGACCTACCTGCACGAGGAAGTCGGATACAACTCGCGCCTCGACGCGTTGCAGGCCGTCGTGCTCTCGGCCAAGCTGCCGCATCTCGCCGGGTGGAGTGCCAAGCGCCGTGCGAACGCGGCGTACTACGACGCGGCCTTCGCCGACCTCGGCGACCTCACCACGCCGTACATCGACCCGGCGAACGAGTCGATCTTCAACCAGTACACGGTCCGGCTCGACAAGCGCGACGCGCTCAAGGACCACCTCAAGGCCAAGGGCATCGGGCACTCGGTGTACTATCCGCTGCCCCTGCACCTGCAGCCCTGCTTCGCGTACCTCGGCTACAAGGCCGGGAGCTGCCCCGAGTCCGAGAAGGCGTCGCACGAGGTCCTCTCGCTCCCCGTCTTCCCGGAACTCACCCGCGCCCAGCTCGACGAGGTCGTCGCGGGCGTGCGTTCCTTCTTCGGCAAGTGACCCGCACCCCAACCCCGCGCGCCGCATGAGCATGCAGCAGCAGCTCCTCAAGAAGATCCAGGACCGCACCGCCGTCGGCTCCGTCATCGGGCTCGGCTACGTCGGGCTCCCGCTCGCGATGGAGCTCTGCGAGGCGGGGTTCACCGTCGTGGGCTACGACGTGAGCGAACGGGTCTGCACGCTGCTGATGCGCGGCGATTCGCACATCCAGGACATCCCGGCCGCGCAGGTGGCCAAGCACGTCAAGAGCGGCAAGTTCCTCGCGACGACCGACGCGTCCAAGCTCGCCGGCGTCGACACCGTCTCGATCGCGGTGCCGACCCCGCTCGCGAAGACCCGCGATCCGGACATGTCGTTCGTCCTCTCGGCCTCCGCGACGGTCGCGGAACATTCGCACAAGGGCATGTTGATCGTGCTCGAGAGCACGACGTATCCCGGCACGACGCGCGAACTGCTGCAGCCGCGGCTCGAGGAGCGCGGGCTCACCGTCGGCGAGGACGTCTTCCTCGCCTTCAGCCCCGAGCGCGTGGACCCGGGCAACCCGGTCTATCACACGAAGAACACGCCGAAGGTCGTCGGCGGGATCACGCCCGCCTGCAACGCGGTCGCGACCGCGTTCTACGAGTCGACGATCGACGTCGTCGTGCCGGTCTCGTCGCCCGAGGCGGCGGAACTGGTGAAGCTGCTCGAGAACACCTTCCGCTCGGTGAACATCGGCCTCGTGAACGAGATGGCGATCGTCTGCGACCGTCTGGGCGTCGACGTCTGGGAAGTGATCGATGCGGCGGCCACGAAGCCGTTCGGGTTCATGAAGTTCACGCCGGGCCCCGGCATCGGCGGCCACTGCATCCCGCTCGATCCGCACTATCTCGCGTGGAAGATGCGCTCGCTCAACTACAAGACGCGCTTCATCGACCTCGCGAGCGAGGTCAACTCGGCGATGCC
>JAYTNC010000565.1:0-8266 GCA_043748515.1 Gemmatimonadota bacterium
TGCGGTTATTGCGATTACCAAGGGAGCCCGGGGCTGGCACTGGTGTTGCAATGCTCTCAGCCGCGAGGCCCGACCGGTGGCCTCTAGGTGCCACCACACAACTATGTATCAGGAGGCCAGACCACATGCTCGCCAAGAACCGCAAGGGCTTCACCCTCATCGAGCTTCTGATCGTCGTCGTCATCATCGGCATTCTTGCCGCGATCGCGATTCCGAAGTTCGCGAACACGAAGGAGAAGGCGTACCTCACGGCGATGAAGTCCGACCTCCGCAACCTCGTGACCGCCGAAGAGGCGTACTTCGCCGAGTGGGCCACGTACACCGCGCTCCCCGCTACGAACGCCTACCGCACGTCGACTGGCGTGGTGATGGGCACGATCGTCCCGACGACCGGTGGTTTCTTCGCCTCGGTGACGTACCCGGGTGGCACGACCAAGTCCTGCCAGATCACGGTCGGCTCGGGCACACGTGATGGCGAGCCGGTTTGCGACCAGTAGACTGATCGCTGCATGAACGAAGCGGGCCGGGCGCTCAGCGCCCGGCCCGCTTGTCTTGTGGGCGGCTGCGGACGGCCGGGCACGATCGGGAACGATGACGCGGCGGGCATTCCGATGATGGATCGGGATGCCCGCTGGCGCATCGTCGACGCATGGAACATCGATCGATCACCCGTCGCGGGGTCTCGCTGGTCGAGGTGCTGGTGGCCGCGCTGCTGCTCACGATCGGAGTGGCCGGCAGCCTGAGTGCGCTGCTCGCGTCCGCGCGGTTGCGCACACGCGCCTCGGTGCGCGAGTCGGTGGCGCAGACGCTCGAGTCCCGGCTGGGCTGGTTCGCGGCTCGCGCCTGCGCCTTCACCGCCGACACGCTCGTGCGCTCCGCGAGCGATGCGCGGGTCGAGGAGTCGTGGCGGGTCGTGCGCGACTCGACCGGCGCCCGTCTCGAGGGACGGGCCATCGGCGGCGCCGGGCCGCACGCCGTACGGCGCTCGCTGTCGGTCTCCAGGCGCTGTCCATGAGGTCGCGGGCGGGGTTCCTCCTGGCCGAGGCGCTTTGCGCGCTGGCGCTCGCGGCGCTGCTCGCCGTCGCCTGTGCGACCGCGCTCCGCGGCGTCCGCCGCGCGACGTCGGCGGCGGAGGCGCGGGCGCGGGCGGAGCGCGGCGGGCGCGAGGCGCTGCAGGTGATCACGGCGCTCGCGCGGGACGCCGACTCGGTGCTCGTCCTCGGGGACACGGCGCTGGAACTCACGATACGGATCGCCAGCGGGGTGGTCTGCGCGCGCGACTTGCTCAGCGTCACGCTTCCGCCGGCCGAGGTGGCGGGGGGCGCCGCGCTCGTCGTGCGGGCGCAGCCGGTCGAGGCTGGCGACCAGTTGAGCGTACTCCTCCGTGACTCGTTGGCAGGTGCGCGTTGGGTGCGCGCGCCGATCGACTCGGTCAGTGAGCGGTCAGGAGAGACCCCGTGCGGTTCGAGCGGAGGCTTCGTGGATGCGGCGGATGCTGGCGCGGGGCGACTGCGCCTGGTGCCGAGATCATTGAGTGTCGGCGTGGGGGCCGGCGCGGCGGTGCGGGTCGGCCGCCGCGGACGCCTCGTGCTCTACAACGCCGGACGCGGGGAATGGATGCTCGGTTGGCGCCGGTGCAGGGTCGGCGTGTGCGGAGTGGTGCAGCCGGTGGCGGGGCCGCTCCGAACTCCCGCGGCAGGTGGACTGCGCATCGAGGATGCCGGCGCCGGCGCGTTGCGGGTGCGCGTCCGGGTGCCCGGTGTGGCCGGGGAGATGGAGGCGCTTGTGACGCGGTCCGATGTCGGGCGTTAGAAGAGGCATGGTGTTGCCGATCGTGCTGGCCGCGATCGTCTCGCTGGGACTGCTCGCGTCGCTCGCCCTTTTCGATGCGGTGCAGGAGTGGCGGGTGGCCGGCCTGGCCGACGATCAGGTGCTCGCGCGCGTGGCGGCGATGGAAGGCCTGGATGCTGTCTCGCGGCCCGCCGACCTCGCCGGTCTGTGCCTGCGATCCCCGCTCTCGGCGGAAGTGGCGGCGGGGTCGGCGAGCTCCGGCGGTCGATATCGCGTCCGCTGGCAGCATCTGGGCGACGGTCTGGTGCGGGCGGAGGTCGAGGGGCTCGGTCGGAACGGGGGGCGGTCACGACTGATCGCGCTCGTCGCGCCCGACTCGTCGGAGCGGGTGTCTGGACTCTTCCGGTGCCCGGCAGCCGGCCGGTTGATCCCGGCAGGGCCGGGCTGGTTGGAGACGCATCCGGAGGGATGACTGCAAGGGTGACGGCCGGACCCTGAGTTACTTCCATATGCCTACGTTCGTGTAGCTCCGGCAGGTGACAAGATGTCGCAGTGCATTGACCCTGAACGGACGCGTCCGCAACTTAGGCGCCCCGAGTGTAATCGTCTCGCTGGCCGCCTCACGGGATCCCCATGGCGCTTTTCGGTCGCAAGAAGACAACCGTCGGACTCGATATCGGCTCAGGCCTGATCAAGGTCGCGGTGGTCGATCATTCCAAGTCGCAGCCGGAGCTCATCCGCGTCGCGATCACGCCGCTGCTCGCGGACGCGATCGTCGAGGGGGAGATCATGGACCCCGGCATCGTCGCCGACGCGATCACCTCCTGCCTGGCCGCGGCCGGCGTGATCACGAAGTCGGTGGTGACGGCGGTGGGTGGCCGCGACGTGATCATCAAGAAGATCCTGATCGACCGCGTGAAGGAGCAGCAGGCGCGCGAGTTGATGCGCTGGGAGGCCGAGCAGCACGTGCCGTTCGACATGGAGTCGGTGGAGCTGGACTTCCAGATCCTCGACCCGAACGGGACCGACGACCAGATGAGCGTGCTGCTGGTCGCGGCGAAGCGCGAGCTGATCGAAGCCAAGGTCCGCGTGCTCTCCGACGCGGGGCTGACGGCGGCGGCGGTCGACGTCGACGCCTTCGCGCTGCACAACGCGTTCGAACTGAACCATCCCGACGCGATGAGCGGTATCGTCGCGTTGGTGAACATCGGCAACGAAGTGACGAACATCAACATCGTCGAGGAGGGCGTGCCGATCCTGACGCGCGACCTGACGGTGGGCACGCGCCGGTTCCGCGAGGATATGCAGCGCGAGCGCGGCCTCGGCTCGGAAGAAGCGGCGGCGCTGCTGCAGGGGTACGACCGCTCGGAGCACCTGGACGCGGTGTTCGAGTCGCGCGGCGAGGAGATCGCCGTGGGCATCGAGCGCGCCGCTGCCTTCCTTGCGTCGTCGTCGCGGACGGGAGCGCAGGTGAGCGCCGTCTACGTGTGCGGCGGCGGTTCGCGGGCGCCCGGTCTGCTCGACGTGCTGGCGACGCGGCTGCGGCTGCGCGTGGAGCAGGCGAGCCCGCTGGCGAATCTCGTGGTGCGTGACGGGGCGTTCGAATCGCTCGTCACCGACGAGGTCGCGCCTCTCATGATGCTGCCCATCGGACTGGCATTGCGCCAGCCCGCCTGACGCCCGGACGCCAAATGATCGAGATCAATCTCCTTCCCGGCGCGCGCAAGAAGACACGGTCCAGTGGTGGACCGTCGTTCGACGTGCGCGCGCAACTCGCCTCGCTCGGCGAGCGCTTCAAGGATCCCTGGATGGGCATCGCCGTCGGCGGCGTCACCATCGGACTCCTCGCGATCGCCGGCATGTTCTTCCTGCAGGGCCGCGCGGAGACGGCGCTGCTCGCGCAGGAACGGGTGGCGGCGCAGGACAGCGCGCGATTCGAGGGCGTGGTGCGGGCGACCCGCCTGGCCGAAGCGCAGCGTGACTCGATCCAGCGGCAGATGGCGATCATCGCCGCGATCGATGGCGAGCGCTTCATCTGGCCGCACATCATGGACGAGGTCTCCCGCGCGCTGCCGACGTACACCTGGTTGCGCTCGGTGTCGCAGTCGAATGCCGCGACGACGGTGTCGCCCGAGGCGGTCGCCGCCGGGACCGCGCCGAAGCTCACGGTGCGGGTCATCGGGCTCACGGTCGACGTGCAGGCGCTGACCATCTTCATGAAGCAACTCGAGGCGTCGGACTTCCTCGAGAACGTGACGCTCGCGGTGTCCGAAGTGACCACCGTGGAAGGGAAGCAGGTGACCGAGTTCACGCTCGATCTGGCGTACTCGAAGCCACCTGCCACTTCCGTGCGCACGGTTCCCCTGACGATCGCGGTGAGGTAGCCATGGCCGGATTTCCGACGAACCAGCGCGACCAGGTCATGCTCGCAGTGGGCGTGGCCGGGATCATCGGCGCGTTCGCCTTCTGGAACTGGGTGTACTCGCCCAAGAACGAGGCGCTCGACCTGACGCGCGATCACATCGCGCAGCTCGACGCGTCGAACCAGCGCGCGAAGGCCATCATGGCCCGCGGCTCGGTGGAACAGCTGCAGGAGGAGTCGAAGCGCCTCCAGGCGAACCTCGACCTCATGCGCACGCTCATCCCCACGGGGAACGAGGTGCCGGCGCTGCTCGACCAGATCCTCGGCGCGGCGCGCCGCACCGGGCTCGAGTTCTCCAACTTCGCCCCGACCGCGACGGTGCAGGGCGAGTCGTTCGACACGTATCGCTTCCGCATGTCGATGCAGGGCAGCTATCACCAGATCGGCGAGTTGCTGACGGCGATCGGGTCGCTGCGTCGCGTGATCGTGCCGGTGAACGTGTCGCTGGCCGCCTCGACCACGCGCGAGGCCCGGGCGAACCGGCCCGACGAGCGGATCCTGACGGCGAACTTCGACATCCAGACCTACGTCGTACGGACCACGACCGGGGAGGACCGCTGATGCGCAGGTTCGCGTTCCTCGCCGTGGTGCTGCTGTTCGCGGCACCCGCGGCCGAGGCCCAGCAGCAGGCGGGCACGAAGAAGATCGAGATCCCGGTGCCGGAGTTCCCGACCGACTCGCTGGGGCGGATCATCTTCCTCCGCGAGAGCTACGGCTACCCGGGCGATGGCCGCCGCGATCCGTTCGCGTCGCTGATCGCGACGGGCGACATCCGGCCGCTGCTCGAGGACCTGCAGTTGACGGGCGTGATCGTCGGTGAGCTCCCGTCGCAGTCGATGGCGATGATGAAGGACATGTCCACGCAGGAGATCTACCGGGCGCGAGTGGGGTCGGTGTTCGGCCGCATCCGCGTGACGGCGATCCGGCAGGGGGAAGTGACCTTGGCGATCGATGAGTTCGGATTCACTCGGCAGGCTGTGTTGCGGTTCAACGTTCCCAGTGGAGGCAGGACGCCATGAGGCGATATCGTACGCTGGCCGCGATCGCGGTCGGCACCCTTCTGACCGTCGCGACGAGCGCAGCAGCTGCGCCGGTCGTGCGTGACGATGCCGCCGCCGTGACGGCGGTGCGCGTGGTGCCTGGCGCCGGGCGCGCCGACGTGGTGCTCTCCTTCGAGGGCGACGTCCAAGTCACCGACTTCACGCTGGCGAATCCGCACCGGATCGTCGTGGACGTGCGCGGCGCGACGATGCAGTTGCGCGCGCCGCTCTATGACCGCGTGCCGCGCGCCGGCATCGTCAACGTGCGGCTCGCGCAGTTCGACGCGAACGTCGTGCGTCTGGTGCTCGACCTCGACGGCGCCCGCGAGTACAGCGTGGTGCGCACCGACGGCGAGCTCCGCGTGAGTGTGACCGGTCCCGATGCGTTCGCCGCCTGGTCGGCCGGCGCCTCGGCCGTCGCGGCCGATGCGCCGCCGGCATCGCCGGCGTCGCCGAGCGCGCCCGCTGCTTCGATGCGTGCGGCGGCCGAGACTGCGAGCCGCTTCAATGCGATCGCGCCGACCACACCGATGGTGATGCAGCAGGGGTCCCAGTCGCGCATCAATGTCTCGTTCTTCGAGACGCCGATCCGCGAGGTCATCGGACACTTCGCCCAGTTCTCGGGCCGGACCATCATCACGGGTTCGACCGTGACGGGCCGCGTCACCGCGGAGATCCCGGGGCAGCCCTGGGACGTCGCGCTCAGCAAGATCCTCCAGGCCAACGGGCTCTCGGCGGTCGAGGACTCGACGGGCATCATCACGATCGACAGCTATCGCAATCTCGCGGCGCGTGTCGCCGCCGAGCCGCTGGTCACGCGCGTGGTGCCGGTGAACTACGCGAAGGCCGCGCAGCTCGCCATCACGATCCGCCAGCTCATCGCGTCCTGCTCGAGCGGGTCGGCGAGCACGCTCGTCGACCCGGCCGCCGATGCGCCGGTCGATGCGGGCGCCGCGGGTGCCGCGGGCGAGTCGGCCGCGCCGGCGTCCCCGGCCGGTGCCGCCGCTCCGGCGACGACCTGCGGCCGCGGCACCGTCGCGGTCGAGGAGAAGACCAACACGCTGCTCATCACCGAGTCGGTCTCGCGACTGCCGGAGATCGTGCAGTACGTGCGTGACCTCGACGTGCGCACGCCGCAGGTCGCGATCCGCGCCAAGATCATCTCGGTCGACCGCACCGCGACCGAGGAGCTCGGCCTGAGCTACGACGTCGGGTCGGCGAACACGTACAGCAATCTCGTGATCCCGCGCGGCACGCCGGGCGACTTCACGGTCGACCTCGGCGGCGACGCCTTCGTCGGCGTCGCGAACGCGAGCCGGATCTTCTCCGGCTCGTCCGCGCTCGGCCTGATCTTCAACACCGCGATCAACGGGTACAACTTCTCGGCCTTCATCGATGCGCTCAGTTCGGAGCAGCTCTCCGACGTGCAGGCGGAGCCGAGCACGACGACGATCGACAACCGCAAGGCATCGCTCTTCGCCGGCACCGAGATCGCGTTCCTCCTCACGCCGCCGACGATCCCGGGCCAGATCCAGGCCGTGGCGCCGCAGATCTTCCGCCAGAAGGTCGGCATCACGCTCGAAGTGACCCCGCACGTGACCGCCAACCGCCAGATCTCCATGGAGATCATGGCGACGCAGCAGTCGCTCCTCGGGACCACCGAGGCGGGCCCGAGCATCAACGAGCGCGCCGCGACGAATGAAGTGCTCGTGGGCGACGGCGAGACGGCGGTGATCGCCGGCCTCACGCAGACGCAGGTCACGAAGGTCCGCAGCGGCATCCCGTGGCTCATGAACGTGCCGTACATCGGCCGATTCTTCAGCCAGACCAGCGTCGTGGAGCGCAAGCAGGACCTGCTCATCCTCGTGACGCCGCATATCGTCGATGAGGGCGAGGTGGTGCGGTCGGTGAGGCCGTAAGCCATCGGATCAAGGCTGAAGGATGAAGGGGGGCGGGCCGATGCGGCCCGCCCTTCCTCGTTCCGGCGCTGTCGCTTTCATCGGGCAGGGTTCTAGCTTCCATCCTCCATCCTTCATCCTCAGTCCGTTCCGCTGATGTCACACATCTCGTTCCGCACCGCCGGCGAATCGCACGGTCCTGCGCTCGTCGCGCTCATCGAAGGCGTGCCTGCCGGACTGCCGTTGCTCGCGGCCGACGTCGATGCGCAGCTCGCGCGGCGGCAGCAGGGGTACGGGCGTGGGCGGCGGATGCAGATCGAGACCGATCGCGTGGAGTTCCTCTCGGGGCTGCGCGCGGGCGAGACGCTGGGGTCGCCGATCGCGATGCTCGTGCGCAACCGCGACTGGGCCAACTGGGAGGCGATCATGGATCCCGCCCCGAGGCCCGAGGACGAAACGCCCGAGGGGCGCAAGCGTCAGGTCACGCGCGTGCGGCCCGGCCACGCCGACCTCACCGGGATCCTCAAGTTCGACCGCGAGGACGCGCGCGACATCCTCGAGCGCGCCTCCGCACGCGAGACCACGGCGCGCGTGGCCGCCGGCGCGGTCGCACGGCGGCTCCTGGCGGAGTTCGGCGTGCGAGTGGGCTCTCACCTCGTCCACTTGGGTGGAATAGACTCAGCGGCCCCTGTGACGCTCCCAGAGGACCTCAACGCGGCCGCCGACGAGTCGCAACTCCGCTGTCTCGACCCGAAGGCCGAAGCCGCGATGATCGCGCGGATCGATGAGGCGAGGAGGGCCGGCGACACGCTCGGCGGGATCTGCGAGGTGGTGGTGACGGGGTTGCCGGTGGGCCTCGGCGCGCACGTCGCCTGGGATCGCAAGCTCGACGGCCGGCTCGCGCAGGCGATCTGTTCGATCCCCGCGGTGAAGGGCGTCGAGATGGGCGTCGGCTTCGAGGCGGCGCGCCTGCCGGGTTCGGCGGTGCATGACGCGATCGAACCGGCGCCGGGCTCCACGCGCACGGGAAACGTCCGTCGCCGCACCAATCGTGCGGGCGGACTCGAGGGCGGCATGACGACGGGCGAGCCGCTCGTGCTCCGCGTGGCGATGAA
>JAYTNC010000566.1:0-1666 GCA_043748515.1 Gemmatimonadota bacterium
CCGATCCCCGACGCCGGCGCGCTCGCGACCACCTGGCTCACGACCGTGCGGTGACTCGCCCACTCCGGCGCGGCGAGGTCGCGCACCGAGACCATCCGCACGAGACTGTCGCGCGAGGGGATGAACGCGATCGAGACGATCAGATCCGCACCGAGGCGCTCCTGCACTCCGTTCACCGTGCGCGACGCGCGCAGCGCCGCCGCGACCGAGTCGGCCGGCACGACCACGTAGCGCGGATGCGCGTCGATCTGCCGACGCAGCGAGTCGGCGAGCTCAGTGCCGATCGCGTCGAGCTCGGGCCGGGTGCGCGAGGGCCGAGGCATCGCGACGACCACGCGGCGCGGTTCGGACGCGCGCTGCATCGCGCGCGCCGCGCCGGCGACCGGCGCGGTCCGCTGCGCCATCCGCTCGCTCACCGCAGCGGTCACCGTCTCCGTGCCGGTGCGCTCGCCCATCATCCACGCGGTCGCGATCACTGCGACGCCGGCGGCGCCCACGAGGAGCGTGCGCGCCACCGACGGCTTGCGCGTCGCGCGCAGCGGCGCGAGGTGCTGCCCCGACGAGAGCGCGATATCGTCGAGCGCGGTCACGACGTCGGCGGCGACCGGCGGGCGCTCCTCGGGCAGCTTGGCGAGCAGGTGACGGATGAGCGCCGAGAGCGCGGCCGGCACGTCGCGGCGCGAATCCTCGACCGGCGAGGGCTCGCGCGTGAGTTGCGCGGCCATCGTCTTCTGCGGGGAGTCCTCCTTGAACGGCACGACGCCGGTGAGCAGCTCGTAGCCGAGCAGCCCCAGCGCGTAGAGATCCATGCGATGATCGGCCGCGGGATCGGCGGCGATCTGCTCGGGCGCCATGTAGGCCGGCGTACCGATCGCCATCCCAGCGCTCGTGAAGCCCGAGGTGGGCATGGAGGCCGAGATGGCCTTCGCGACGCCGAAGTCGGTCACCAGCGCATGCGAGCCCATGAGCAGCACGTTGCCCGGCTTGATGTCGCGGTGGATCACGCCGAGCCCGTGCGCGTGGTCGAGCGCCTCGGCGACGTCGCGCATGATCCGCACGACGTCCTTGATCGCGAACTTCTCGCCGCGCTGCAACGCGTCGCGCAGCGAATGCCCGTTGATGTAGGGCATCGTGTACCAGATCAGCGTGCCCTGCTCGCCGGCCGAGAGCAGCGGCACGATGTGCGGATGCTGGAGCTGGGCCGCGACCTGGATCTCGCGACGGAACCGCTCGTGGTTCACGCCGGCGGCGAGTTCGGGCGGCAGCACCTTCACGACCACGTGGCGACCCAGCGCCGTGTCGGTCGCGACGAAGACGCGGCTCATGCCGCCACCGGTCAGTTCACGCTCGAGCGTGTAACCGGAGGAGAGCGCTTGCTGGAGTTGGGCGGTGAAGTCGGACATCGTCACTAGGTCGGATACCAGTAATGCTACGTACGGTTGCCTCGTCCGGCGAGGTTCATCCGAGCCGGCGTGCTGCCGCTTCCTGCATCGCCCGTTCGGCGTTCCATGCGCAGATCACGTTCGCGGCTTCGGGGATCTCGGCCGCGAGTCGAGGCGGACCGAACAACGCCACCACTACCGACCGTCGCGCCTGGCGCGCCTCGGCGATGATCTGTGCCACGCGACGTCGCGTCTCCGCTGAGTACCCCGCTCGTCCTTTCCCC
>JAYTNC010000567.1:0-2058 GCA_043748515.1 Gemmatimonadota bacterium
TATCTCGCGCGCGACCTCAAGCACGACCGCCAGGTCGCACTGAAGGTCCTGCGCCCCGAACTCTCGGCGGTGATCGGTGCCGAGCGGTTCTTGGCGGAGATCAAGACCACGGCGAACCTGCAGCACCCGCACATCCTCGCGCTCTACGACTCGGGGCAGGTGGACGGCACCGTGTTCTACGTGATGCCGTACGTGGCCGGCGAATCACTGCGTGACCGGCTCGTGCGCGAGAAGCAGCTGCCGGTGGGCGATGCGGTGCGCATCGCGACCGAGATCGCCGGCGCGCTCGACTATGCGCACCGCCAGGGCGTGATCCACCGCGACATCAAGCCGGAGAACATCCTCCTGCACGACGGGCGCGCGCTGGTGGCCGACTTCGGGATCGCGCTCGCGGCGAGCCGCGGCGAGAGCGGCTCGCGGATGACCGAGACCGGCATGTCGCTCGGCACGCCGCACTACATGAGCCCCGAGCAGGCGCTCGGCGAACGCAATCTCGACGCGCGATCGGACGTGTACGCGCTGGGGTGCGTGCTGCACGAGATGCTCGCCGGCGAGCCGCCGTTCACTGGGCCCAATGCGCAGGCGGTGATCGCGCGGGTGATGAACAGCGCGCCGGAGCCGGTCACCGCGCTGAGGAAGAGCGTGCCCGACGAAGTCGCGGACGCGATCCTCACGTCGCTCGAGAAGTTGCCGGCGGATCGGTTCGCCAGTGCGGCGGAGTTCGCGGCGGCGTTGAGTGGGGATGGCGCGTCGGGCGCGCACCGGTCGTCGCGGTCGCGGTTGAGGTCGCGTGCGCGCGGCATCGTGCCGTCGTCGCGGGTCTCGCGCGTGCTGTGGCCGGCCGCCTTCGCCGCGGCGGCGGTCGCGGCCGTGTGGGGCTGGCTGCGTCCTGCGACCGCGCCGAGCGAGTTCCCGCCGTCACGTCTCGCGATCCCGGCGCCGGGGCTGGGTGGCGGCAACGCCTTCCTGCAGCGGGTCATCGAGATCTCGCCGGACGGTCGCACGCTCGTATACGTGGATGCGGCCGACGGCGGATCGCGCCTCGTGCGCCGCCATCTCGAGAGCGCGGACGCGACGGTGCTCTCCGCGATCCCGACGCTGTTCGCCGGCCCGGTGATCTCGCGCGACGCGCGCGAGATCGCCGTGACGAACACGGTGGGCACGCAGATGTTCCTCTTTCCGCTCGACGGGGGTAGCGGCAAGCCGCTCCCGCGCGGGCTCGCCTGGTCGAACATCATGACGTGGGGCGACGACGGATCGCTCTGGTCGAGTCCGCAGAACGATCGCGCGCGCGGGATCGCACGGATCGCGCCGACCGGCGAAGTCACCTACCCGTTCGGCTCCTCCCTCGTCGGCTACAGCCTGCAGGACGTGCTGCCCGGCGATCGGTACGGCCTCGCGGTGCGCAATCCGATCGGGACCGCCTTCGGGCCGGCCTTCGTCGTCGATCTCGAGAGCGGCGAGACGACGCCGTTGCTCGGCGTGGACGTGGTGGAGATCCGGTACGCGCAGGGGCTGCTCCTGTACGTGCTCAACAGCGGCTCGCTCGAGGCCGTGCGATTCGATCCGCGTACGCGGCGAACGAGTGGATCACCGATCGTGATCGCGTCCGATGTGGCGCTCACGGGTGGTGGACAGGCGCAGTTCGCGGTGGCGGACAACGGCACCGTGGTCTACGTCCCCGACAGCCCGCGATCGCTGGTGCTCATCGATCGCGTCGGCAACGCGCGCGTGGCGTTCAGCGAAGGCCGCAACTTCCACATCCCGCGCTTCTCGCCGGACGGCCGTCGGCTGCTGACCGACTTCACCACGGCCGATGGTCGCGACGTCTGGCAACTCGAGATCGCCGGCCGCACGATGACCCGCGTGACGTTCGACCGCGACGGTCACGATGCGACCTGGGAGCCGGATGGCCAGCATCTGGCCTATGCGTCGGCGAACCGCTCCGGGGGGGCGCTCACGCTCTACCGGACCGCGGTGGGCCGGTCGGGGCAGGTGGACTCGATCATCTCCACTCCGGCGGTCGCGTACACCGGCGACTGGCTCCCGGATCGCAGT
>JAYTNC010000568.1:0-8055 GCA_043748515.1 Gemmatimonadota bacterium
TCGCCGTACCGGACCAATCGCGCGGTGCTCGGCGACACCGTCGTCCCGCCGGCGCGGTGACCGTCCGCGAGATGCACGTCACGCACATCACTCCCTGCAAATGCGAATGAACCGCAACGCCCTCTCGCTCGCCCTGCTCGGCGCAGTCGCCCTCGTCGGCGCGACCTCACCGGTGCACGCGCAGGCCGACTCCGCGCGCCGCCCCAAGGTGCTCCTCATCGCGACCGGCGGCACGATCGCCGGGGTGCAGAACGCCCCGGGCACGCTCGGCGGTTATCGCGCCGGCGCGCTCACGGCGGAGCAGGTCCTCGCTTCGGTGCCGGAACTCGCGCGCCACGCGACGGTCGAGTCCGAGCAGTTCTCCAACGTCGCCAGTACGTTGATCACGCCGGAGCAGTGGGTCTCGCTCTCGAAGCGTATCAATACCGTGCTCCGCGAGCGCGCCGATCTCGCCGGCGTGGTCGTGACGCACGGCACCGACCGGCTCGAGGAGACGGCCTTCTTCCTCTACCTCACCGTTCGCTCCGACAAGCCGGTGATCGTCGTCGGCGCGCAGCGGCCGGCGACGGGCATCAGTCCCGACGGACCGATCAACCTGCTCGCGGCGGTGCGCACGGCCGCTTCGCCGCAGGCCGTAGGCAAGGGCGTGATGGTGGTGATGGACGACCGCATCGTCTCGGCGCGCGAGGTGCGCAAGCACTATCAGCGCGTCGGCGGCTTCGTGGGCGGTGAGATGGGCATGCTCGGCGTGATCGGCGGCGACGGGCCGGAGTTCTTCTTCGCGCCGGTGCGGCGTCACGGGCCGGCGAGCGAGTTCGACCTCACCGGCATCGACTCGCTCCCGCGCGTGGAGTTGACGTTCTCGTATCCGGGCGGCACGGGGCAGCGGTTCGAACCCGCGCCAGCGGGCGTCGTCGTCGCGACGACGGGCTTCACGCGCGCGGAGTCGGCGACGTATCGTGCGTTGCGACAGTCGGGTGTGGTCCTCGTCACCGCGTTCCCTTCGGGGGACAACGTGAACGGCGCGCGCGTCGATCCGCCGCGCGTCGACTCCGTGCCGCGGCCGCCGGTGACCGCCGCCGACTCGGCGATGCAGGCGGAGCGCGCCGCACCAGCGGCGGTCGTCACGCAGCATCTCACGCCGCAGAAGGCGCGCATCCTGCTGATGCTGGCGCTCACGCGAACGCGCGATCCGCGCGCGATCCAGCGCTTCTTCGTCGAGTACTGACCACGCCGCGCGACCACGCCGCGCGACCACGCCTTGCGGACGGCTTCCCGGCGCGGGTTATTGAGGCATGGCGAGCGAGCGCGTGGCGTCAAGCGAGGAACGGACGAGGGAGGCGCGCGGTAGCACGAACGCCGCTTGAGTCGCGCCCTTCGCGCGGCCCTGATCGCCGCCGCCGCCGCGACGCTGCTCGCCATCCCCGCAGACCGCTGGTTCGGAGCGGTGCGACGCGAAGCGGCGGTCACGCGGGTCCGCGCCGGCATGGCACCGTACGCCGACGCACTCCGCGGCGCCGTCGCGCGCCGCATCGGCCTGCTCTCCGCCGCCCGTTCCTTCGCCGATTCGCGCCGCACGCGCCGCGCGCTTGACGCGGAGTTCCCGCTCTTCGCGCGCGGCACGCTCTCCGGTACCGATGGCGTGCGCGCCGTGCAACTGGTGGAGGGCGGTCGCATCGTCGCCACGTGGCCGCTCGAAGGCAACGAGGCCGCGCTCAACTACGATCTGCTGGCCGATCCGCGCCCTGAGCTCGGGGGTGACGTGCGCCGTGCGCTCGCGACCGGGCGCATCACCGTCACCGGGCCGATCGCGCTGGTGCAGGGCGGCACGGGCCTGCTCGTGCGGCAGCGACTCACGCAGCGGGCAGGATTCCCAGAGCTCGCCGCGATCATCCTCGACGTGCCGACGCTCGTGGCCGAGGGCGGGATTCCGGACGCCCGCTCGGGACTCCGGCTCGAACTGCTCGGGCGCACCGGCGCCTGGTTCGGCGGCGATGCCGCAGGCAGCGCGATCGCGCCGGAAACGCTGTCGGTCCCGGTCGACGACGGCGAGTGGACGTTGCTGGGCGCGCCGTCGACGGGATGGGTCGCGTCAGAACAGCGATGGATGCGCACCTTCCGCGGAGCGCTCCTCATGGCGATCGGACTCGCCGGGCTCGTCGGCTTCGCGCTCGGCGACCGCGAGGATCGTCTCGTCTCGCAGGCGCGCGCTGCATCGTCGAAGCTCGAGCTCGCGTTGCAGGCCGGCGGGATGGCCCTGTGGGAACTCGACGTCGCGACGGCGGTGACGCGATGGAGCCACGGAGCGACCGGGATCCTCGGCTCGCGCCCCGGAGAGGCCGGCGACGACGTCGCGCGCTTCTTTTCGATGGTGCACCCCGATGATCGCGATCGCGTTCGTCAGGTGGTCGCGCAGACGCGGGCCGGCGAACGCGACGGCTTCGTGGAGGAGCACCGACTCGCGCTGGCGGACGGCACGCTGCGCTGGGTGCTGACCATCGCCGAGCTCTCGCGCGACGACGAGGGACGGCCCGCGCGGATCTTCGGCATCGTCTCCGACGCCACCGAGCGTCATCGCTTGCAGGAGCGGCTGCAGCATGCGCAACGCCTCGAGGCCGTAGGACGACTCGCCGCGGGCGTCGCGCACGATTTCAACAATCTGTTGACGACCATCAGCGGCTATGCCGTTCTCGCGCGCGAGCGCGCGAGCGATCTTCCGCCGGACGCCGCCGCGGCGGTCGCCGAAGACCTGCGGCAGGTGATCGCGACCGCGGATCGTGGCGCACGCCTCACGGCGCAGCTGCTCTCCTTCGGCCGTCGCTCGTCGAGCGCGCCCTCGCGGCTCGATCTCTCGCGCGCGGTCGCTGAGCTCCTGCCGGTCCTCGAGCGGTTGTCGGGCGAGAGCGTGATGCTGCAGCACGAATTCGCTACCGGTCTGCCTGCGATCCTCGTCGATCCGGGACAGCTGACGCAGGTCGTGCTCAACCTCGTCGTCAACGCGCGCGACTCGATGCCGACGGGTGGCACGGTCGCGCTGCGCACCTTCGCCGTTGCATCCGGCGGGCAAGTGCGCCCGGACAACGCGCCCGCCGGCGCGTGGGTCTGCCTCGAGGTGGAGGACCACGGCGTCGGGATGTCGCCCGGGGTGCGTCAGCGGATCTTCGAGCCCTACTTCACGACCAAGGAGATGGGCCGCGGCACCGGACTCGGACTCGCCGTCGCGTACGGGGCCGTGGAGTCCGCCGGCGGGTGCATCATCGTGCAGAGCACCGAGGGCATCGGTACCGTCTTCCGTGTGTACTTCCCGCCGGCGCAGGAGCGGTCCGCGTGAACACGCGCCGCCCCCGTGCGCGCCGCGCCGCGTTCCTCGCCGCCGCCGTCGGACTCGTGCTCGCGTTCGCGGCCGATCGCGCCTACGTGCCGAATATCGAGACGGCGATGCGCGAACGCGTCCGCGTTCGGATGGCGCCGTACGCCGACGGACTGCGCGGCGCGGTGCAGCGGCGGATCGGCATCAGCGTGGGGCTCCGCGCCTTCGCCGACGGCCGCACGTCCAGGACACAGCTCGATTCCGAGTTCCCGCCGTACGCGCGGGGCGCGTTCGAAGGCACGCCGGGCGTGCGCGCGTTGCAGTTCATCGAGGACAGGCACATCTCGATGATCGAGCCGAGGGCGGGCAACGAAGCGGCGTTCGGGATGGATGTCGCGAATGCGCGGTTCCCCGGCACGCTGCGCGATCACGAACGGTCGCTCCGCGCCGAACGACCGATGGTGACCGGCCCGGTGCGCCTGCGGGAAGGTGGTGTGGGCCTGGTGCTGCGGCAGCGGCTCACGCCGCGGCCCGGGTTCCCGGAGGTCGCTGGCGTCGTGCTCGACGGTCCGACGCTCGTGACCGAGGCCGGCATCCCCGATGCCCGCTCGGCGCTACGGCTGGAAGTACGGATCCTCGATGACGACAGCTGGCTCGGTGGCGACCCGATCGGAAGCGCCGTGCGTCCGGAGTCGTTGGTCCTCGCGGTCGAGACCGGCCGCTGGGTGCTGCTCGGCGCGCCGGCCGAAGGGTGGGATGCGGCGGCATACGGATGGCGATCCACTTTCCGTGCCGCGATAGGCGGCGGCGTGCTGCTCATCGCCTTCTTCAGCTTCGCCGTCTTCGGACGACTCGACCGACTGCGCGCGGAGGTCGAGACCTCGGGCTCGGCGCTCGAGTTGGCGCTGCGCGCGGGGCGCATGGGGGTATGGGCGTACGACATCCGGAACGGCAGCGTCCGATGGAGCGACGTCGCGAGCTCGATCATCGGCGTCGAGGCCGGACGCGACGCCGATCGCCTGGAACATGTTTTCACGCTGATGTCGCCGGAGGACGGCGATCGCGCGCGCGCCGCGTTCGAGGCGACGCGGGACGGCGCGCGCGATGGGTACGTCGAGGAGTTCCGGCTCGACCGACCCGACGGCACGGTCCGGTGGGTGCTCGCGCTGGCGCATCTCGAGCGTGATGCCGCGGGACGGCCGGAGAACATCTCGGGGATCCTCTCCGACGTCACGGAACGCCACGGGCTCGAGGAGCAGGTGCGCCAGGCGCAGCGACTCGAGTCGGAGGGGATGCTCGCCGGCGGTGTCGCGCACGACTTCAACAATCTGCTCACCGCCATCGGAGGGTTCGCCGAGTTGGCGCAGTCGCGCGCGGCCGAGGTGGGTGGCCCTGCGGCAGCGGAGATCGTCGCGGACCTGCAGCAGGTGCTCGTCAGCGCGCGACGCGGCACGAATCTCACGAGCCAGCTCTTGGCGTTCAGCCGCCGGTCGCCGAGCGCGCCGACGCGCGTCGACGTCTCGCGGGCGCTCGCGGAACTGCAGCCTATCCTCGCGCGACTGTTCGCGGGCCGCGTGGATGTCGTGCCCGATCTCGCGCCCGATCTTCCGCCGGTGCGCGTCGAGCTCGGGCAACTCACGCAGGTGATGCTGAATCTTCTCGTCGTGGCGCGCGACGCGATGCCGCAGGGCGGCACCGTGATCGTGCGCACGTATCATGTGCCGGCGTCCGGGCCCCGCTTGCCCGCCGCGCCGCCCGGCGAGTGGGTCTGCATCGAGGTCCGGTATCCGGCGGAAGGGGAGCAAGGAGAGGGGCGATCGGCGCTGCCTCCGGAGACCGGGCCGGCTTCCGGAACGGACGAGTCGGGCCTGAGCGTCGCCGTCGTGCAGCGCGCGATCGAGACCACCGGCGGGCGCTTCGCGATCGAGACGTCGCTCACTGGCGGCACGGTGTTCCGCGTCTGCCTCCCGCTCTGGCGCGAGCGAGCCTAGCGGCGCTGGCGCTGCGCGCGGGACGGCGCCTGGCGAGCGCGGGGACCGCGCGGGCACGGAAGACGCCGGACGGTGCTAGCTTCCCCAGCCGAGCCCCTCGTGCAATCCCCAATCCAGAGAGACGCGATGAAGAGATCCCGGTGCCTTCTGACGGCCCTGCTGTTCTCTGTCGTCTCCTGCGACGAAGCGCCGACCGCCAGCGGGACCTGTCTCGGCCCGCAGCCCTTCAGCGCCACCGCGAGCGTCGTCGGCATCGCATTCACCGATGATTGCACCGCGCCGAACGGACTGCTCGGTGACATCTACCAGTTCACGGTCGCGGCGCAGACGAACATCATGATCACGATGACGCCGACCGGGTTCGCGGGAGGGCTCGGACTCTTCGTGGGCCCCTATGTCGAAGGTGGGACGCCGCGGCTGATCTTCAAGGAGTTCGGGAGGGGCACCTTCGGGGCCAAGGCGTTCCTTCCGGCAGGGACCTATTACATCGTGGCGGGAAGCGACGAGGCCGCGGGAGGCGAGTACACGCTCGCCTCCGTGCCGACCACGACGACGCCATGCACCGAGATGACGATGGCGTGGTACACGATGCGCGGCGCCGACATCACCGGCCTGCTCACCACCGCAGACTGTCAGGGCGCGCCGGGAGCGTTCCAAGACATGTTCCGCCTCGAGATGGACGCCGGGGAGCAGGTCGCGGTGTCCGTCGAGATGAACAAGCTGGGGTTCGTACTCTGGCGCCTGGACGGGAGCGCCTCGGCGGCGAACCTCGCCCAGTTCGCCGTGCTGCAGCCGAACGTCACCGCAGCGGCGACCTTTACAGCACCGACCAAGGCCGGGTTCAACGTGCACGTGAACTCGGACAACCTGGCTGGGGGGACGCTGGCGTACTCGCTCCACATCCGGTAGTCGCGCGACCGCACTCGAGCCGGGCGCGCAGGTCGGCCCCCGGACCGCTTTCCCGGGATGTACCGGCTCCCTACCTTTGAGCATCCCTCGCGGGCGCCCCGGATCCGGTGCGCCCGCGTGGCTTCCCGCCACCTGACCTGCCCGATGTCCGACGCAACCACGTCTGTCGACCCGACCCGCATCTCCGACCTCCCCGCGCTGGTCGGCACCACCGCGACCGTGAGCGGGTGGGTGACGAACCTGAGATCGTCGGGCAAGATCGCGTTCATCGTGATGCGCGACGGCACCGGGCTGCTCCAGTGCGTCGTGCCCAAGAAGGAAGTGAGCGAGGAGACCTGGGAACACTTCGGGAAGCTCACGCTTGAGACCTCGATCACCGTGACGGGTGAGGTCCGCGCCGACGCCCGACAGGTGGGTGGCGTCGAGATGGGGCTCAAGGAGCTCACGATCCTCGGCGCGAGCGCGCTCGACTATCCGATCCAGCCCAAGGAGCACGGCGTCGACTTCCTCCTCGACAACCGGCACTTCTGGCTGCGCACGCCGCGTCAGGTCGCGATCATGCGCATCCGCAACGAGATCGAGCAGGCGATCCACGACTTCTACTACGAGCGCGGCTTCCTGCGCGTCGACACGCCGATCCTCACCGCGGCGATCGGCGAGCGGAGCGGACTCTTCGCGACCGAGTACTTCGACGAGGGCAACGCCTACCTCGCGCAGACGGGCCAGCTCTACGGCGAGGCCGCCGCGGCCGCGTTCGGCAAGATCTACACCTTCGGTCCGACCTTCCGCGCCGAGAAGTCCAAGACGCGCCGTCACCTCACCGAGTTCTGGATGATCGAGCCCGAGGTGGCCTTCAACGACACGCACGCGAACATGCGCCTGCAGGAGGACTTCGTCTCGTTCCTCGTGCAGCGGGTCCTTGAGCGCCGCCCGGCCGAACTCAAGGAACTCGAACGCGACGTGAGCAAGCTCGAGAAGGTGAAGACGCCCTTCCCGCGCATCGACTACTCCGACGCCGTCGCGACGCTGCAGAAGAAGGGCTCCGCCGTGGTCTGGGGCGACGACCTCGGCGCCGAGGACGAATCGCTGCTCGTCGAGGACTACGAGACGCCGATCTTCATCTGCAACTATCCGAAGGAAGCGAAGGCGTTCTACATGAAGGAGAACCCCGCCGATCCGCGCACGGTGCTCTGCGACGACATGCTCGCGCCCGAGGGCTACGGCGAGATCATCGGCGGCTCGCAGCGCGAGGACGACCACGACAAGCTCCTCGCCCGCATCCACGAGGAAGGCTTGCCGGTCGACGCCTACTCGTGGTATCTCGACCTGCGGAAGTACGGGACCTTCGTGCACTCGGGCTTCGGACTCGGCCTCGAGCGCACGGTGGCCTGGATCTGCGGCACGCCGCACATCCGCGAATGCATCGCCTTCCCGCGCATGATGCATCGCCTGCACCCGTGAGCTGCATGGACACCGTCCCCCCCAAGACGTGACCGACGCGCCGCACGCCCTGCCGCGCAACCCCGGCCAGCCCCTCGACCTCGACGTCGTGCGGGCGATCCGAGTGAACAAGAGCGCGGCCGAACGGCGCGCGGCGACGATCCCCACGCGCCGTACGGTCAAGAAGGAATGGCAGGCCGCCTGGCTGCTCAAGGCGATCACGCTCATGGATCTCACGACGCTCTCCGGCGACGACACCGCAGGGAACGTGAAGCGTCTCTGCGCCAAGGCGCGCCATCCGCTGCGCGAGGACCTCGTCGACGCGCTCGGCGCTCGCACGCTCGGCATCACGGTGGGCGCGGTCTGCGTCTACCATGAGTTGGTGGCGACGGCGGTGCAGGCACT
>JAYTNC010000569.1:0-1997 GCA_043748515.1 Gemmatimonadota bacterium
GTGGGGCGGTTGTTCGGCGCGGTCGTTTAGGGACGGATGAAGGCTTAAGGATGAAGGCTGAAAGTTGACGACGATGCGGGGGCGGACATCGCGCACACCCGCATCGTCGTCCGGAATCCTTCATCAGACCTTCACCATCTCGGCTCATCGATCGTCGTCTTCCCTCGATGCGGTGCCGGGGGATGTGTCAGTCGCCTGGCCAGCGGGCGTGGTGTAGGCGCTCGCGGCGCCGTACTTGTACACCAGGTTGCCGCCCGAATGACCCACGTTGTAGCCGGCCACGACGAGTGCGAGCGTGCCTGCCGCCGCCGTGTAGCGCGCGACGCTGCCGACGCGCCCGCCGATCAGCCCGAGCGCCGCGACGCCGAGCACGCCGAGCGAGAGAAGAAAGAACGCGTCGGCGGCCTCCTCATGAGTCTCGAAGGCCTGCTCAGGCACCACCGCCTCGACCTTCTCCTCCTGATCCTCTCCGGTCTCGAGCGAGACCCAGGCACTCAGGGAAAGCGCCCCGAGCATCGCCGCGGCGATCGACCAGGCACGCAGGACCTTCGCGCCGCGGCTGATGGCGATGAGTGCGCCGACCGCGAAGATCGGCACCAGGAGCGTGAGGGCGATGGGCAGGTGCACGACCGCCGGGTGCAACGGCGTGGGGAGTAGATTGCTGAGCATCGACTGATCCTCCGGAGATGTGGCGGCGCGACGGGCGTCTCCCTCGGCCTCGGAGGAAGTGTCGGTCCGGACGGTGGGCCCCACCATCCGACATGCGACGCGATTCGATCGGTCTGTACCGATGCCGGATGCCATCCGGCGGATGACGGATACCGCGAACAGGGGGATGGGGACGTGGATGACGGCCAGGGTGGGCTCGATTCGGCGCAGGTGCGGCTGCTGGTGACGGTGCTGCTCGCCGTGGTGGCGGTCGGCGGCGCGGCGGACCTCTGGCTCGACCAGCCTGCGAGCTGGTTCACGCCGCACGTGCTGGTGGAGTTCACGCTCATGACGGTGAGCGCCGGCACAGCGATCTACCTGTGGCGCGGCTGGCGGACGGCGGCCGCTTCGCTGGCTGGGACCAAGCGCACCCTCGCCGAGCGCGAGTCGGAGCGGGACGCTTGGCGCGCACGGGCCGAGGCCGCGCTCGACGGACTGAACCGGGCGATCGACGAGCAGTGCACGGCCTGGGGACTCACCCCGTCCGAGCGCGAGGTGGCGCTGCAGCTGCTCAAGGGACAGGGCCACAAGCAGATCGCGGCCGCGACCTCACGCAGCGAGCGCACGGTGCGCCAGCACGCGGTGGCGGTCTACGAGAAATCGGGGCTCGGCGGGCGGGCGGAGCTCGCGGCGTTCTTCCTCGACTCGCTGCGCTGAGCGATCAGCGCTGAGCGATCAACACTGAGCGATCTGCACTGAGCGAGCCGCGACGAGCGCTCAGCCGAGCCAGGTCCTGAGCAGACTCGGCACCGCCGCGAGCAGGCCGAACCGGAGGGCGCGCCCTGCGAGGCAGATGATCACGAAGCGCGCGAACGGGATTCGCACGATGCCCGACGCGATGGCGGCGAGGTGGAACGGTGGCACGCTCGTGACCGCACTCGAGGCGAGCACGCCGATGCCGAAGCCGGGGTACCGCGCGACGACGTCGCGCGCACGCGCCGTGAAGGCCTGCGCGCGCGGGTGCTTCGATCGCTCGGCGAGGGTACCGAGGAGGTACCACGGCAGCTTCGCGGCGACGTGCGCCACGGTGAACGCGACGAGCATGGCGAGCGCGAGCTTCGGCGGGTGCACCACGCCGATCGCGACGGCGGCGACCTCGGCGAGGCCAACAGGCAGAATGCCGACCGCGAAGCCGGTCGCGAACGCGGTGAGGATGGCGAGGATCGGGGACTGCGGATCGATGGTCGGCACGTGAGGGGAACTTCGCCGGTGTGAGGCGCTCAGGGGAAGCACGGAACAGCGGATGTGAGAAACGGGGGGCGCGGGCCGACGCCCCGCCCCCCCGGTGA
>JAYTNC010000570.1:0-1635 GCA_043748515.1 Gemmatimonadota bacterium
GCCGTCATCGCCGACGTCCGCGGCGCGTCGCACGCGAGCGAGCGCTTCGTGTTCAGCGCGCATGTGCAGGAACCCGGTGCCAACGACAACGCCTCGGGCGTCGGCGCGCAGGTCGAGATGGCGCGCGTGGCCGCGCAGCTGGTCCGCGCAGGCGCGGTGGCACCGGCGCGCACGATCACCTTCCTGTGGGGCCTCGAGATCCGCAGCACGGAGCGCTACATCACGCAGGACTCCGTGCGCGCGCAGGGGATCCGTTGGGGCCTCTCGCTCGACATGGTCGGCGAGGACACCGAGAAGACCGGCGGCACCTTCCTGATCGAGAAGATGCCCGACCCCTCCGCGATCTGGACGCGCGGCGAGGACAAGCACTCCGAGTGGGGCGGGAGCCCGATCACCAAGGACCAGCTCACGCCGCACTATTTCAATGACTTCGTCCTCGGTAGGGCGCTCGAACAAGCGGCGACCAACGGCTGGGTGGTGCGCACCAATCCGTATGAAGGGGGCAGCGATCATATCCCCTTCCTGCGGAACAAGAAGCCCGGGCTCCTGCTCTGGCACTTCACCGACGAGTTCTACCACACCGACGGTGACCGCATCGACATGGTCTCGCCGTCGGAACTGCGCAACGTCGGCATCACCGCGCTCGTCTCGGCGCTCGCGCTCACCACGGCCGACGGCGCGACGACGCGGGCGCTCGTGGGCGAGGTCGCCCGCGCCGCGGTCGCGCGCCTGGCCGCCGAAGGCCGCCTGAGCGCCGCCGCCATCCGCGGGGGCGGGCCGAGGCCGCTCGAGCTGGACATCCTCGCGACCTGGGCCACTTGGTACGACGACGCTCTCGCCGCCTTCAAGGAGGTCGAAGTCGGCGGCACCACCGCCGGAACGGCAGGCGCGATCGAGGCGGCGCGCGCCACGGTCCGGTCCGCGCACCAGCAGTCGGTCGGCTCTCTGCCCTGAGGGTGGATTGTGTGGGCCCGTACCAGCCCACAGAATTACTCCGGACTCAACCCCGGACCGATGGCCACTTTCTATCTGACGCTCCTCGCATTGGGCGGCGTCGTCCTCATACTCCAGCTCATCCTTGGCCTCGTCGGCATGGACGGCGAGGGCGTGTTCGACGACGGCGGCGCCGACGGCGCCGACGGACTCGACCTCTTCACCGTCCGCGCGCTCTCGGCCGCCGCCGCGTTCTTCGGCCTCACCGGCCTCTCGCTGATGCAGCTCGGCCTTCCCGGTTGGCTCGCGCTTCCCATCGCGATCGTCGTCGGCCTCGCCGCCGCGTTGGGGGTCGCGTACACCATTCGCAGCATGGGACGCCTCGAGCAGGACCGCAGCTTCAAGATCGAGTCGACGCTCGGGCTCCCCGCCACCGTCTCGCTCGGCATTCCCGGTGAACGCGCCGGCGAAGGGAAGATCCACCTGATCGCGCACGAACGTTTCCAGGAGTTCAACGCCGTCACGGCGGAGGGCGACATCCCCTCGGGGACCGCCGTCACCGTCGTCGACGTGCTCTCGTCCGACACCGTCGTCGTCGTTCGCAGCCTTTCACTTCTCGAGGAATCAGATGAACCCCGGTAGCGTCGCATTCCAGCTCGAAGGAACGATCCTCGAGAACGTCAGTCTCCTCGGCGTCGTCGG
>JAYTNC010000571.1:0-3346 GCA_043748515.1 Gemmatimonadota bacterium
CCGGCGCGGTGACTACTTCGGCGCGATGCGGCTCTACCGGCAGGCCTTCGCGCGCGACTCGACCTTCGTCGAAGCGGCCTTCGGCATGGTCGCGACGAATGCGTGGATCGGCACGGTGTTCGAGACCGGCGGCTACGCGATCATCCCGCAGGTGCACCGCATGCGCGACCGACTCGGCGCGCGCGATCGCGGACTCTTCCTGGCGATGCCCGCCGTCGGACCAGAGTATCCGCTCTCGTCGGACTATGCGTCGATCATCGCGCAAGCCGAACGCGCGGCGGCACAGGCCGCCGACAGTCCGGAGCACTGGCAGCTGCTGGGACAACTGCTCGGCGCGTACGGGGCCTCGGTCGGGCTCGCGGACGTGCGACGACGCGAGGCGGAGGCGCTCGACCGCGCGATCGCGCTCGACTCGAGCTTCACGGGCGCGATCTCCGCGCGGCTCGGTGCCGCGATCATCGCCCGCGACACCGCGGCCGTCGCGCAGTACGCCGCGCTGCTCGAAGCGCGCGTCGTCGAGGGCTTCTCCGACGACTTCCTCCTGTGGGCGGCGGCGCGCGTGCGGGGCGACAGCGCGACGGCGATCCGCTGGCGTGACCGCACCGAAGGGCTCAGCCGGCAGGACAAGATGCAGAAGCTGGTCAAGGTCTCGCTCTTCGGCCCGATGTACGCGTTGCCCGCGAGCGACGCCGAATGGGCGGTGCGCACCATCCAGCGCGAGGCCGTCGATCCGAGTGAACTTGGCGGCGCGCTGCTCGGCGACCTCGCCCTGCGATTCACGACCGGGCGCGTCGTCGCTAGCGATCTGAGCGCTCCTTACGGACCGGGCTGGGTCGCGTCGCTCGTGCAGCAGGCGCTCATCGAGCCGGCGTATCGCGGGATCGGCGAGGCGGCACTCGCCGAGGAGGAAGCCGGAGGCTATCGACTCGCCTTGCCGGGCGGCGGAGCATTCCGCTGGGCGCCGGTGCAACTCTGCCTCGGGCAACTCGTCCGCCTGACGGGTGGCGACACCACGGGGAGCGCGGCGGCGATCGCGGGCCTGCGTCGGTTCGCGGCGACGAGGCCGGCGAACTTTTCGCATGAGGATTGGCGGCAGATCGAGAGTCGCGTCTGCCCGCTGTTGATCGAGGTGCTCTCCGGGGTCCCTCCCGCGCGCGGGGCACGCTGGGTCAGTCTGGATCGACTCGACTCGCTGATGCAACGCGGGCCGCGCGCGTTCAGTGGCATGGTGGGCACCTCGCCGGTCGCATTCGCCAACCTCACCGTCGCACGATTGCGCGAGGAGCAGGGCGAACTGCCGCAAGCGCTCGCCGCGATCCGGCGTCGCGAGGTGGACGCGTTCCCCGCGTATCTCTGGAGTCGTCCGGTATTCCTGCGCCACGAGGGCCGGCTCGCCGCGCTCGTGGGCGACACCGCGGGTGCCAAGCGCGCATACGACGAGTACCTTCTCCTCCGCACGGCCCCCGACGCGCCGTTCCGCGCGCAGCGGGACTCCGTCATCGCCGAGCGCGCGGCACTCGAGCGGTTGCCCTGATGCCGAGCATGATCCCACTCCGCGACAAATGATCCCCGACCGACTCACTGCCGCCCTCGCCGACCGCTACCGCATCGAGCGCGAGCTCGGGAAGGGCGGCATGGCCACGGTCTACCTCGCGCATGACCTCAAGCATGAGCGCGACGTCGCCATCAAGGTGCTGCACCCCGACCTTGGCGCGGTGCTCGGCGCCGAGCGGTTCCTCAGCGAGATCAAGACCACCGCGAAGCTGCAGCATCCGCACATCCTCCCGCTGCTCGACAGCGGCGAGGCAGCGGGCTTCCTGTATTACGTGATGCCGGTGGTCACGGGCGAGACACTGCGCGCGCGGCTCGAGCGCGAGCGGCAGCTGCCGGTGCCCGAGGCGGTGCGCATCGCGCGCGAGGTCGCGAGCGCGCTCGACTACGCGCACCGTCAGGGCGTGATCCATCGCGACATCAAGCCCGAGAACATCCTGCTGCACGACGGGCAGGCGCTCGTCGCCGACTTCGGGATCGCGCTCGCGGTGCAGAGCGCGGGCGGACAGCGCATGACGCAGACGGGGCTCAGCCTCGGCACGCCGCAGTACATGAGTCCCGAGCAGGCGATGGGCGAGCGCTCGATCGACGCGCGCAGCGACGTGTACGCGCTCGGCGCGGTGACGTACGAGATGCTCACCGGCGATCCGCCGTTCACCGGCTCGAGTGTGCAGGCGATCGTGGCGAAGGTGCTCAACGAGCGGCCGACGTCGCCGAGCACCGTGCGCGACACCGTTCCCGCAGGCGTCGAGCAGGCGGTCATGACCGCGCTCGCGAAGTTGCCGGCCGATCGCTTCGCGACGGCGGCGGAGTTCGCGGCGGCGCTCGTGAATCCGAGCGCGTCGTTCACCGCGGCGGTGCGGGTCGCACCCCGTCGCAATGTGCCGGCGCTCGCGCTCGGCGCGGTCGCCGCGGTCTCGCTCATCGCCGCCGCGTGGGGTTGGCTCCGTCCGCAGCCGCCCGCGCTGGTGGTGCGCTATCGGATCGCGCTCGACTCGATCCCCGAGACGCGCGACTGGACCGGACGCATCGCGATCTCGCCCGACGGGGAACTGATCGTGCATGCCGGCGGACTCAATGGGCGTCTGCTCGTGCGCCGCCGCGACGAACTCGGGTTCACCGCCATGCCGGCGACCGAGGGCGCGAGAAGCCCATTCTTCTCGTTCGACGGCCGGCAGATCGCGTACATGGTGGGCAACAGGCTGATGGTCGGGCCGCTCGCCGGAGGTCCGCCGGTCGTCTTCGCTGATTCGCTCGACGCGGGGCAGGCACCCACGTGGGGCGCCGACGGCTTCATCTATGGGATCAAGCGTGCGTCGCAGCGCTACTACGGAGTCTGGCGGATGCGCGCCGTACCCGGTGCGTCGATCGAGAAGGTGACCGAAGTGGATTCGACTGCGGGCGAGAGTTTTCACGATCGGGTCGAGCTGCTCCCGGACGGCCGCTCGATGCTCTTCTACATCCAGTCCTGGACCGGGAGCGAGATGATCGCGCTCGGCGACATCCGCTCGGGCACGTACACCGAGCTCATCGAGGGCGTGCGCGCGCGCTACGCGCGCAACGGTCGGATCCTGTATGCGACGCGCGATGGCACGCTCTGGTCGGTCCCGTTCGACGTCTCATCCCGGAAGCTCGCCGGCACGCCCACGCGCGTGGCAGAGCGGCTGCGCAATACCCTCGTCGGACCGGCGGACTTCGTCGTGTCGACGACGGGCACGCTCGCCTACGTGACCGACGACGCGTCGGACCAGCGCGAGCTCGCGTGGGTGTCGCGCGATGGGACCGCAGTCGAGGT
>JAYTNC010000572.1:0-8093 GCA_043748515.1 Gemmatimonadota bacterium
GGCGGCGCTATCTTTTGGCACGAGCCAGACGACGGCGCTGTTGTAGTCCGTCGTCTGCTCGCCGGGACGTTCGCCGATCGAGACGCGTCCGGAGACCGCACCCTGCGCGGCGAGTGACGCAGGCGTGCAGAGCAGCGCCCCTGCGGCGAACGCCGCGAGACCGAGCTTACCGACGAAGGAGCCGCGATGCAGCCGATTGCAGTTCATGAGCATCCCAAGGGTACCCCTCTGCGAGCGCGGTGGTCAAGCATCGCCGGCACGTTCGTCGCGCTCGTGCTCGCACTCGCGGTCGCGCCGGGTGTGATGCCCGTCACTTCCCTCGGCGCGCAGGCCGCGCCGACGGCGGCACCGACGGCGGCGCAGCTCGACTCGATCCGTCAGCGACTCGACGACGCCGAGGCCGCGCTGCAGGCGCTGCGCGAGCAGCTCGCGACGGAAGCGTCGACGGCTCTGCGCACGCGCAGCCGCGTCTCGCTCGAGTTCTCCGGGCTCGCGTTGATGAACGTCCTCATCAACGACGAGCGCGTCAACAACGTCGACGTGCCGACGTTCGCCGCTCCGGCCGCGGCGGGACAACGTCCGGGCGGCCTTGCGATGTCGATCCGCCAGACGCGCCTCGGGCTCGCCTTCGGCGTGAGCGAGGTGGCCGGCGGCCGCTTCAGCGGCGACGTCGACATCGACTTCTTCGGCGGACAGCAGCCGAGCGGCGGCGGTCGCACCTTCCCGCTCGTCCGCATGCGCACCGTGCGCGGCGCGCTCGCGTGGGAACGCGGTTCGATCATGGTGGGGCAGGAGCAGCCGCTGATCGCCGGACTCGACCCCGTGAGCCTCGCCACCGTGGGCATACCGGGCTTCGCCTCGGCCGGCAACCTCTGGCTCTGGCTGCCGCAGGTGCGCGGCGCGGTGCACAGCACCGGCCGCGTGCGCTTCGGCGCGGAGGCAGCCGTGCTCGCGCCCACCAGCGGCGAGCCGAACGGTCTGTTCGACACGAACTTCGACGCCGCGGAACGCACCGCCACGCCATACGCCGAGGGACTGCTGCGTGTCGACTGGGGCGAGGACGAGCGCCCGGCCGGCATCACGGTCGGCTACCACAACGGCCGCGTCGCGGACGCCAACGGCGTCGGCAAGACGTCGAGCGCTGTCGCCGCGACCGTGCGCATCCCGCTCGGCTCGCGCATCGAGTTGCGTGGCGAGGCCTTCGACGGCCAGGCCCTGCGCGGACTCGGCGGCGGCGGGATCGGCCAGGGCATCGGACTGAACGGCGCCGCCGTGCGCACGCGCGGCGGCTGGGCGCAGCTCAATCTGCAGGCCACGCCGCGCCTGCTGATCGGCGCCGGCAGCGGCTTCGATGACCCCGAGGACGGCGACCTCGTCGATGTGCCGGTCTCCCCCGCCCGTCTCCGCAACGCGACTACCGAGGCACATATCCACTGGCGGCCAGCGGGGCCGATCGTCCTGGGCTTCGAGTGGCGCCGGACCGAAACGACCTACTCGGCAGGGCCCAACACCAACCGGCACCTCAACCTCGCGCTCGGCTTCGAGTTCTGAGCCGCGAGGCCGTGAAACACTGAAGGCCGGCGCCCACCGGGCGCCCGAGGTGAAGCGGAGGTGGGCCGACGGAATGCGAACGGGGGGTGGAGCCACTGGCTCCACCCCCCGTTCGTTCCTGCGGTGTCGCGGCCCGCTCTTCCCTGCTTACGGGAAGTTCGGGTTGTTGTCCGTCTCGGTGATCGGCAGCGGATAGCAGGTTTGCGTGCCGATCGGCGCGAAGCCGGGCTTGAAGTACACAGCACCGGCCACCGGCACGCCGACGATAGCCGCCGGATTGCGGCGCCAATCGCCGAAGCGCTGGCCTTCGAGCCAGAAGTCGAGGTTCTTCTGCCTCATGAACTCGGCCAGGATGCTGGCGGCATCGACCGCTCCCGCGTAGGCCGGCTGCGCATTGGCCGTACGACGAGTGGCGATCATCGCCTGCTGCGCGGCGAGGCCGGCGACTTCTGCCGCGATGTAGTCGGCCTCGAGCTTCGAGGCGACGCGCACCGGACTGGTGAAGGCCGGGTACTTCCGCTGGATGTAGAACGGACCGGCGTTCGCGTCCTGCGCGGAGAGGGTGTGCGTCCCCGGTGCGCCGAAGGCGATGCGCGGATCGGTCACGCGGAAGATCGGCGCGACCGAGATGGAGCCGCGGTCGAACGTGAACTGCCACATGCGATTGCTCACGCGCGTCCGGTTCGCCGCGTCGTCGGTGAACGAGAAGGTGTACGAGAAGCCGGCCGGCACCGCGTTGGCGTCGGCCGTCGCGGACGCACCGTTCCCGCGCTGCAGGTAGGCGCGCGCACGTCCCACCCGGGCGACGTTCGCGAGGGTGATGGCGCCGGCGGACGCGTTGGCGGTGCCCTTGGTGATGGCCACACCGAAATTCGCGATCGCCGAGTCGAGCATGTCGTTCGTCGTCAGCGGCGGTCCGCCGTAGACGGCGCCCTGGCAGAACTGCTCGGCCATCAGCAGGAAGCTGTAGGCGAGCCAGGTGTGCGCCCGGACGTAGTTGATGTTCACGTCCGGCGTGGGCAGGTCGAGCGTGGCCACGAAGTGGTTCGAGGCGGCCGCCTGCGACAGCGGGAACCAGACGTCGCCGCTGTGGGAGCCGTTGGTGACCACCACGTCGCGCCGTCCGTACTCGTTGCGCGTCGGGAAGGTCTCGGCCACGTCGGCCTCACCTGTCATCCACGCGCCGTACATGTTGAGCCAGCCGAGGGCCGACGTGAAGTTCTGCTGACCGGAGTTGGCCAGCGTGGCGGCGTCATTGACCGGATTGATGGCCCCGGCGTCGATGACGTTCGGGTTCTCGACTTCGAGGAACCCGGAGCAGGCGGCCGTGGCCGCCAAGGCGACGCCCGCGACGAATCGCGGTGCCGCGCGGGAGATCATTGGAATTCGCATGGCGTGTCTCAGAAGGTCAGGTTGAGCCGCACCACGGTGGTCCGCGGATTCGGCAGCGTGAGGAAGTCGTCGCGTGAGAACTGCGCGGTGGCGTTCGAGATGACCTCGGGGTCGGCACCGGTGAACTTGGCATCCTTCCAGAGCTTCACATTCTGCATCGCGAAGCCGACCGTGGCGGTCTGGACGCCCGCCACCATGGAGACCCAGCGCTGCGGGATGTCCCAGGTCACGCCGATCTCGCGCAGGCGGATGAAGTCACCCGGCTGCAGGAAGGCGTCACGCGCCTCGTTGACCGTCGTGCCCGCGCCGTTCTCCTGAACGAAGGCCAGCTGCCCCGGAGTCGGGTTGCCGTAGCGGCGGAGGCGCTCGATGCGCGGCAGGATCAGCGTGTCGAGACGGTAGTTGCTGCGGACCAGCTGCGTCTCGCGGAAGTAGTCCGTGAGGTTGTAGACGAGGAAGTCCTGCTTGGTGTCGATCTGGGCGGTGATGCGGAGCTGGTTCCAGAGCGTCACCGTGTTGGTGAGCGTCCCCTCGAGCGTCGGGAAGATGTTGCCCACGACTTCGAGCGTGTCCGACACCGTCACGACGCCGGTCGTCTCATTGATGTTGCGGATCCGCTTGGAGACCCACGACCCGAGCTGGTTCCCTGGGGTGAAGCGGTTGAGCGTGCCGAACGGCGCGATGCCGCCGAGGTCGGTCAGCTCGTTCTTGAGCGTCGCGAAGCCGCCGCGCACGTCCCACGAGAGGAAATCGTTCTCGTAGGGGGTCGCGCTCAGGGTGACTTCGATGCCGCTGTTCTTGACCTGGCCGATGTTGACCTGCGGGTTCTGCGTGAACCCGAGCGAGGGCGGCAGCGGCTGGCTGAGGATCAGGTCGTCGGTGGTCTTGTCGAAGTACGTGACCTCGAGCGCGAGCTTCTCGCTGAAGAAGCTGGCGTCGAAGCCGAACTCGAGCTCCTGACCGCGCTCGGGCTTGAGCTCGGCATTGCCCGGGTTCGCCGGGACCGCACCGGAGACCGTCGCGCCGGCGACGATGCTCGGCGCCGAGGAGAAGGTGGTGAGTGCCGCACCGGCACCGGGCGCGCGGCCGGTCTGGCCCCACGCCGCGCGCACGCGCAGCGAGTTCATGAAGCGGCTCATGCCGCCGTAGAACGGTTCGTCAGAGACGACCCACGAGCCGCCGAACTTCGGCAGCACCGCCGGCGCCACTTCGCTGCCGAACACCGAGAACTCGTCGACGCGCACGCCGACCTGGAAGAAACGGCGGTCGAGGTGTCCGAGCTGCAGCTGCGTCACGTAGCCGCGCTGACGCACGTCCGTGATGCCGCCGAAGCCCGACGTCTGCGAGGCCGCCGAGATGACGTTGTTGGCGTTGACCACGAAGCCCGTGCCGGTCACGCCGATGTTCTCGCTGTACGTCTGGATCAGCTGGAAGCCGGCCGAGGCGTTGAGCGTGAAGGCCTGGTTCGCGCCGAAGTCCCGCTCGACGTTCGCGAGGTAGTCCACCGTGTAGCGCTGCGTGCTCGACCGCGTCTGCGCGTTCGACCCGGTGTTGAGCAGGCCGGTGTACGAGCCGCGCGCACTGATCGGGAAGTAGCTCTGCTGGAGGTCCGTCACGAGGTCGCCGCCGACCGTCAGGCGATGCGTGAACCAGCTGAGCGGCACATAGTTGATCGTGAGGCCCGCCGTCGTCCCGCGGGTGATGATCGTGCGGTCGATCGCCGAGATCGCCGGCACGTCGCGCTCGAACCCGAACCAGCCGTCGGAGCCGCTGCCGTTGTCGGTGCGCGAGATCGGGGTGCCGAGCAGGCCACCACCGAGGAACCCAAAGATGTTGTTGTCGTTGTCCGGCGCCTTCACGCGGGCCTGGCTGACCGCGAAGTTGGCGTTGACCGTCACCCGCGGATCGGGCAGGAAGTTGAAGTTCGTCCGGAAGTTCGAGCGGCCGAACTCGTTGTTCGGGAGCGTGCCGGTCTGCAGGTCCTTGTTGAGCGACACGACGTAGCCGTACCCGGCGCCGCCGCCGCTCGCACGGTACCCGAAGTTGCCGATCGAGCCGGTGCGGAAGGCGCCCTCACGCACGATCGGGTTGTCGGAGACGAGCGTCGTGGTGGTCTGTCCGCGGCAGAGCGGGTTCGTGCTCGCCGGCAGGATGCTCGCCGCGGTGCAGAACGCGTAGTTCGAGGGCGGCGCCCAGTTCTGGTCGACCGAGCCGAACTCGGTCGAGACCGACTGGGTGAACCGCGGCACCCCCGCGCGGCCCTTACGCGTGATGATCTGGATCACGCCGGCCGAGGCGTCGGCTCCGTAGAGCGTCGCCGCCGCCGGGCCCTTCACGACCTCGATCGACTCGATGTCGTCGGGGTTGATGTTGTTGAGACGGTCGGCGGCCTGTCCACCGGCGCCGAAGCCAGGCTGTCCCTCGACGAGCCGGATGCCGTCGATGAAGACGAGCGGCTGGTTCGAGAGGTTGACCGATGACGCGCCGCGGATGTTGATGCGGCGCGACGAACCGGCCGTGCCCGACGCCGCGCTCACCGAGACGCTCGGCACGCGCGACTGGAGCAGCTGGCTGAAGCTCTGCGCCGGCGACTGCGAAGCGATCGCGCCGAGATCGACGCTGGTCACCACGGCCGCCTGAGCACGGCGCTCCTGGTTGCCTGCGGTGCCGGTCACGACGACGTCGGACAGCTGCACGCGCGAGATCACCATGGAGAGGTCGCGGGTCACCGTCTGGCCGGCGACGACGCGGACCGTGTCGCTCGACGCCTGGTAGCCGACCTTGTAGACCGTGATCTGCACGAGCCCGGCCGGCACGGCCGGCACGCGGAACTCGCCGGCGGCATTCGTGAAGACCGTGATGGCGGTGCCCGTGACGATGATGCGGGCTTCCGGCAGGGGCTGCGTGGTGCCGCGCAAGGTGACCTTGCCGGTGACGCTTCCCGTGGCGCTCTGCGCGCCAAGCGGTGCGACCGCGATCGCCATGAGCAGAAGCGCTCGGGCGAAGAAGCGGGGTGGGGTGGGCCGCGACATTCGACGTCTCCCTTCTCTTTGAGGTGACCAATGATTTGACAGCATATGCCGACACGCGAATGTGCTTAGGTCGGATTCGCTACGCAACCCCGCACATCCAAACAGCTGGACAGAGTCCGAAATCCGCGCCTGCGGACAGGACGCCCCGCTGATACCAGCGCTACCCGCGCGCGCGGCCTTTTGTCACCGCGGCCGCCGTCAAGACGTCCGCCGCGACCAGCCGCACCGCGATCCCGCCGTTGCTCGTCGCCAGCACCTGCGTGAAGGGCAACTTGGTCTGCGCGTCGAGCCCGCGGTCGGCGCTCAGCAGCGCGACGCGCCAGCCGTCGCAGCGCTCCCGCGCGACCTGCCCCATCCGCGCGAAGAGGTCGCGCAGCGGCTTCGACTCGCCCACGCGGACGCCGTAGGGCGGGTTGGCGATCAGCAGACCGCGCGCCGCCACCGGCACCTCGAGCGCCGACAAGGCCGCGCACCGGAACTCGACGTCCCCGAGCACGCCCATCCGTTTGGCGTTGGCGAGCGCGTTGGCGATCGCGCCCTCGTCACGGTCGGCGCCAACGATCGGGGCCGGCACCTTGGGGAGGATCTCCTTCTTCGCGGTCAGTCGCGCCTCCGCCCACACACCCTTCGGCGTCTCGGGCCACTGCTCGGCCGCGAACGGCCGCGCGAGCCCGGGCGCGATCCGGCGCGCGATCATCGCGGCCTCGATGGGGATCGTCCCCGAGCCGCACATGGGGTCGACGAGCGGCGTGGTCGGGTCCCACTCGGCGCCGAGCAGCATCGCCGCGGCGAGCGTCTCGCGGAGCGGCGCGCGGCCCACGGCGAGACGGTAGCCGCGGCGGTGGAGCAACTCGCCCGAGGCGTCGGCGGAGATCGTGCACTCGTCGTGGTCGAAGCGCACGATGAAGAGTTGCGCGGGCAGGCCCGACTCGGCCGGCGTCGGCTTCGTCGCCGATCTCACGACCGGCACCTCCTCCGTCGGCTCGTCCCGGTCGTCGTCGGGCTCGCTCCCGTCCTCGAAGGTCGCGCCCTTCACCCCACGCACGATCGCCGCCGCCACGCGCTCGGCGACCGCGTCCGAGTGGTAGAGCTTGGACTTCTTGCAGGTCACGCGCAGGCGGAAGGTCGCGCCCGCCGGGAGGACTCGGCTCCACTCCACCTGCCGCGCCGCGCGCTCGAGTTCGTGGAACGCCTTCGCCTTGAAGGTCGCGAGCCGCACGATCACGCGGCTCGCGGTGCGGGTGCGCAGCTGCACCGAGGCGAGGCGCGCGGCATCGGCCCTGAACTCGACGCCTCCCGGCACCGGCTTCGCGTCGGCGAGGCCGAGCGTGACGAGTTCGTGTGCGACCAGGGTCTCGAGACCCGGCGCGGCGATGGCGAAGCAGTCGTACATGGCGGCGGCGCGGGGAGTGGTCACCCGCGCAATCTACCGCGCCCGGTGCCGCGTCAGGTGCCGCGCCCGGTGCCGCGCACGGTCCAGCGTCAGGCGGCGACGGCCGCCTTTCGCCGCGCGTCGAGCACGCGCCAGCCGAGCAGGACGCTCAGGATCAGCGCGTATACGAGCGGCTCGGTGATGTCCTTCTTCACCGCCATGAAGAAGTGGATCACCCCGAGCACCGCGATTCCGTAGACGAGGCGGTGCAGCAGCCGCCACCGCTTCCCGAGGCGCGCGATCATCGCCTTGGTGCTCGTGACCGCGAGCGGGATCATGAGCACGAACGCGAGCATGCCGATCGTGATGTAGGGCCGCTTGGTGATGTCGGTCCAGATGTCGTTCCAGCCGACGTACTCGCTGATCCAGAGCTGCACGTCGAGCAGCAGCCAGGTGAGCAGGTGCAGACACACGTACGCGAAGGCGAAGAGCCCGAGCGTGCGCCGGTGCTTCGCGAGCCAGTTCCACCCGGTGATGCGCCGCAACGGCGTGATCGCGAGCGAGGCGAAGAGCAGGCGCAGCGTCCATTTGCCGAGCGCGTGCTCGCCGGCCTTGATCGGGTCGGTGCCGAGCCAGTCGTTGCCCGTGAACACGTACGCGAGCACCGCCGGCACGTAGACCAGCGCCGGGAGGAGCGCGGCGACGAACAGGACGGCCGCGAACCCCCGTGGCTGCTTCTCGAACAT
>JAYTNC010000573.1:0-3049 GCA_043748515.1 Gemmatimonadota bacterium
GGTACGTCGAACGCGAGCGAACCGCCGCGCCGCTCGGGATCGCGCGGGGCGGAGAGCTTGTAGCCGCGCGCATCCGCGAGCGCGACGAGGCGACCGACCTGCCGCATGTTCTTCTCGCGGATTGCCGGCAACCCGGCCTGCGCCACGATGCGCGGCCCTTCGATGCCCGCATAGAGCGCCGGAACCGCCGGCGTGCCGCCGAGCCAGCGGTGGATGCCGCTGGCATAGTCCATGGTGCCGTCGAACGCGAACGGACGCTTGTGCGCCTGCCAGCCGGTGAGCGCCGGCGCGAAACGCTCGCTCGCCTGCGGCGACGCATAGATGAAGCAGCCGCCTGGGCCGCCGCAGAGCCACTTGAGCACGCCGCCGGTGAGGAAGTCCACGCCGCTCCGCTTCACGTCCACCGGGATCACGCCGACGGAGTGGTACGCGTCGAGCGAGACGACCGCACCCATCGCATGCGCATGCGCGCAGAGCGCATCGGCGTCGATGATATAGGCCGAGCGGAAGAGCACGTGCGAGACGCAGACGAGCGCGGTGCGCTCGTCGATCGCGGCATGGAGCCGCGCCTGGTCGATCGAGATCCCGTCGTCGCTTGGCACCACAACGACGCGCGCGCCGAGCTTGGGCGCGAGCTGCTCGACGGCGTAGCGGACGCTCGGGAAGTCGAGCTCGGTCATGACGACGGTGTCGCGACCGGTGCGGAAGTCCATCGCCGAGAGGATCGCGGCCTGCGCGAGCGTGACGGTGGGGGCCATCGCGACCTCGTGCGGTCCGGCCCCGAGGAGCGGCGCGACGACGTCGCCGACGGTGAGCGGCATCTCCCACCACCCGCGCGCCCACGCGCGCACGCCCCACGTCGCCCACGACTCGGCGTACTCGGCGAGGCGTTCGGGGACCGCGCGCGGCATGGCGCCGAGCGAGTTGGAGACGAGGTAGGTGCTGCGCGAGAGGATCGGGAACTCGTCGCGGAAACGGAGCAGCAGATCGGTCACGGCAGGCTTGGCTGGACGCGGAGGGCAGCAGGCTCGACAGTAACTTAGGGGCGCACTAGGTTGAATGCAGCACTGCCCAACCCTCAAGGAGAGAACCCGATGACGCTGAGACGCACCCTCCCGCTCGCCCTGATCGCACTCACGTTGGGCGCCACGGGCGCGTCCGCGCAGGCCGCGGTCGCCATGGACATCCTTGCGGCCCCGGTCGCGCAGGCACCCGTGACCGTGGCGCCGGCGGAGTCCGCTGCGCCCCTCGCCGGACCGCGACTCGACCAGGGCCGTATCGGCATGGCCGTGGTGCGCGAAGCCGCGAGCAGCGCGCCCACGCCGGTGCCGCAGGAGATCTCACGCCGCCGCGGCGTGCCGCAGATGATCATCGGCGGCGCCGCGATCATCGGCGGCGCGCTCGTCGGCGACGACGCCGGCTCGATCATCAGCGTCGCCGGACTCGTGTACGGACTCTACGGCCTGTACCTGTACATGCAGTAGCCACGCGCGGCAGGGCTGGCGGTGGTTCGCCAGCCCTGCTCGGGCGACCGCGCTCAGGTCGCCCACTCCGCCGCCGCGTCGGCGGCCTCTTCCGCCGCCTCCCGCGACGCGCGCGCCTCCTCCCAGCGCGTGAGCGCGCGGTACAGCAGCGGCAGCACGAAGAGCGTCAGGAAGGTCGACGTGACCAAACCGCCGATCACCACGCTCGCGAGCGGGCGCTGCACCTCCGAGCCGGCGCTCGTCGAGAGCGCCATCGGCACGAAGCCGAGGCTCGCGACGAGCGCGGTCATGAGCACGGGCCGCAGGCGGTCGAGCGCGCCCTCGCGCACGGCGCGTTCGAGTTCGCGGCCGCGCGCGCGCAGGTGATTGAGATGCTCCACGAGCACGACGCCGTTGAGGACCGCGATGCCGAAGAGCGCGATGAAGCCGATGCTCGCCGAGAGGTTGAGGTTGAGCCCGCGCAGCCAGAGCGCGGCGACGCCGCCCACGAGGGCGAATGGCACGTTCAGCAGCACGAGTCCCGCCTGCGTCACCGAACCGAACGAGAGGAAGAGCAGGAAGTAGATCAGCAGCAGCGCCGCCGGCACCACGAACACGAGCCGGCCGAGCGCGCGCTGCTGATTCTCGTACTGTCCGCCCCACTCGAGGAAGACGCCGCTCGGGACGTCGACGAGCGCGTCGACGCGCGCACGGACCTCCTTCACGAAACTGCCGAGGTCGCGACCGCGGACGTTCGCCATCACCAGCGTGCGGCGCTGCGCGTCCTCGTGTGCGATCAGCTCGGGACCCATCACGGGCGTGAGTTCCGCGAGCGAGCCGAGCGGCACGAGGCCGCCGTTGGCGGTGCGCACCGTGATGCGCTTGAGTGCTTCGAGATCGGTGCGCGACGAGGCGGGCAGCTTGACCGCGACGCCGATGCGACGCGGACCGTCCACGAGTTCGGTCGCGACAACCGCGCCGGTGCCGAGGTCGAGCGCGGACTGGACGTCGGCGACCGAGACGCCGTGGCGCGCGAGTGCGCCCCGGTCGATGTCGACGCGGTACTGCCCGCTGCCGTCGGCGATCTCGACCGAGACGTCGGCGGCGCCCCGGACGCCGGCGACGATCCCTTCGATGCGCGCGCCGATCTCCTCGTTCACCATCCGGTCGGGTCCGACGATCTTGATGCCGAGGTCGGTGCGGATGCCGCTCTCCGCCTCGTCGAGCCGCATCGCGAGCGGCTGCGTGAAGGCGATCTCGAGGCCGGGGATCACCGCGAGCGCGCTGTCGAGCGCCGCGACGAGTCCCTCCCGGTCGTCGGCGCTGGTCCACTCACTCTGCGGCTTGAGGATCACGTACGTGTCACCCTCGAAGAGCCCCATCGCCTCGGTCGCGAGGTCGGGACGTCCTTCCTTGGTCACGACCGTGATGACCTCGGGGAAGCGCTTGATGATCCGCTCGGCCGCGGTCGAGAGGCGCGTGGCCTCCTCGAGCGAGATGCTCGGCAGGCGGCGCGTCGTGATGAGGATGTTGCCCTCGTCGAGCTTGGGCATGAACTCGGTGCCGAGCCAGGCGAAGGACGCCAT
>JAYTNC010000574.1:0-4620 GCA_043748515.1 Gemmatimonadota bacterium
CCCTCGACCGAGCTCGTCGTCGTGAACGCCGAGAAGCCGATCGCCCCGCCGACATACGGCATGACCGTCCGGCTCGGCACACCCAGCTGCCCGCCGATCGAACCGCCGAAGATCGTGTTCGTCGTCGTCACGTCGACGGTGATGAGGCCGAGCGCGCCGCCGCCCAGCGGGACGCGACGCGTCTCGGAGCCGTAGATCATCACGCCCAGGTCGGCGCGCAGCGCGAACGGCCCGCCGACCTTCCAGAGCACGCCGCCGCCGATGCCGATCGCGGCGTCGACGTTCTGGGCGAACTCGCCCTGGGGCACGCCGAGGTGGACGCCGAACGGAAACGCCACGCTCGACTGCGCGCCGAGCGAGGTGGTGGCCAGCATCAGGCCGGCGACGAGGGCGATGGGGCGGACGGTCGACATGCGGATCATGGGTTGGAGGAAGCGCCGAACCTAGCGCCGTGCAGGAACTACGTCTCGACCCGTGAGAAGTTCCGGCGCCCCGAGCGCCGCCGCGAGCGATCCGAGCGCGGCGGCGCGACGCGCCTCGAGCTGCGCCGACCGCTGCCGTTCGTCGAGCAGCGCGCGCTCCCGCAGGTTGACCACGAGCAGTGAGCTCTCGCCGATCTCGAACCGCCGCTGTTCCGCCGCGAGGAGCTGTTCGGTCGCCGCGAGCACACGCGCCTGCCCGTCGCGTTGCGCTTCGACGGCGCGCAGGTCCACGAGGGCGCGCTCCGCCACGAGCCGCACGTCGCGCTCCACCCGGTCGCGTTCGGTGCGCAGTTGCAGCGCACGGTCCTCGGCGGCGCGCAACCGACCGAGCTCGCGACGCGCCAGCAGCGGCAGGCGTACCGAGACCCCGGCCTTCACGTCGTCGAAGATGTCCGCCGTCGACGGGAGCGCGCCGATCGACCGCCCTGCCGCGAGCGCCGCGACCTCCGCACTCGCGGTCGGCAGCACCTGCACCGACGTGAGCCGGCGCTGCGCCTCCGCCTGCAGCCACCGCGCGCGCGCCTGCCGCACGAGCGGATGCTCGCGGATCGCGCGATCGACCATCGCCGGTTCGAGCACGGCATCGCGCGCGAGCAGCGCATCGCGCTCGGGGGCGGACCCATCGGCGAGCGCGACCGGCGCGCCGCGGGCGTCCCAGAGATATCCGGACACCACGAGCCGGGCCCCCGCCACCGCCGCGCGCGCATCGACCTCGAGCAGCAGGCGTCGCTCCCACTCCGCTAGCGCTTCCACACTGTCGATCGGCGCCGCATCCCCCGCCGCCACACGTCGCCGCACCGCGTCGAGCCTGAAGCGAGCGAGCACCACGCCGTCGGAGGCGATGCGACCGCGCGCCTCGGCCTCGAACCAGGCACCCCAGTCGCGCGCCGCCTGCTGGAGCAGTCGCGCGACCTGCACGTTCGCCTCGGCCTCGGCGGCGTCGGTCGCAAGTTCCGCCTGCCGCAACGTCGTGCGCCGCTCGTCGGTGAGCAGTCGCGGCCCGATCGGGATGCTGAAGCCGGCCGAGAGGAGCCCGGGCGCCGGCGTCGCGCGCTCGGGATTGATGATCGCGCCGGCCGCGCGCTCCCAGCCGACCTTGAGGTCCACGCCCCAAGGCGTCGGCACGGTGAGCCGCGTGTCGAGCTCGTCGTAGTAGCCGATGCCCTTGAAGCGCTTGTAATCCCACGTCGCGCTCAGCACCGGATCGAACCCGCCGCGCGCGGCGCGGAGATCCGACACCGCCTGCCGGCGCGCCAGTTCCGCCTGCCGCGCCACCGGATGCGAGGCCTGCACGCGCTCGAGGAAGGCTGCGAGCGTGAGCGAGTCGCCGGTCGCGCGAAGAACAGAGGCCGCGCGCGCATCACCGGACGCGAGCCCGACCACCAGCGCGAGCGCGATGATCACTTCTTCTTGTCCTGCGACGCCGCCGCCGCCGGCGAGGCTGTCGGCGGGAAGCCGTTCACGAGGCGCCAGATCTCGAAGCCCACGCTCACGCGCCGCAGCAATGCCCAGCCGCGCGCGCCGGAACCGAGCCGCAACTCGCGCGGCCAGGGCTCGTCCGAGGGATCGGCCGCCACGAGCACGCGATACGTGCCGTCGGGCGCGGCGAACTGGTCGATCACCGCCACGCGCCCGCCGAACGTGCCGACCGCCACGCTCGGCCAGCCGCTGAACTGCACCGCCGGCCAGCCGGCGAACTCGAGCCGCACCTGATCACCGGCGGCGAGCAGCGGCACGTCGCGCGCGGTCACATTGATCGCCACCGCGAGCGCCGGCGACGCCGGTTGCACGGTCGCGATCGCCTCGCCGTCCTTCACGATCTCGCCGGTGCCGGCGCGCAGCGCGCGCACCAGGATCCCGTCGCGCGGCGCGCGCACGACGAGCAGGTCGCGCCGCAGCTCGAGGTTGTCGCGCCCGGTGGAGAGCTTCGCCACCTCGGCCTCGCCCTCGGCCACCTCGGCGAGCGTCGAACTCCGGTCGCCTTCGACCTTCGCGATCTTCTCCGCGTACTCGGCATCGACGCCAGCGCGTTCGGCGCGGGCGGTACCGAGTCCGGCCTCGACCTCCTGCGCGAGCACCGTCGCGCGCTGCGCCCGCTGGCGCGCCGTCTCGAGTTCGGCGCGCGAGCGGAGCCCCTCCTCGAAGAGGCTCGCCGCGCGCGTCGCCTGCACCGTGGCGATCGAGTCCTCGAGCCGCGCCGCGCTCAGCGAGGCGGTGAGCTGCGTGATGCGGTTGTCCGCCTTCTGCCGCGCGAACCGCCACGCACTGTCGAGCGCGTCGCGCTGCCGCGCGAGCGCCTCCGCCTTGGCCCGCTTGCCGGCGACCGCGGCGACCTTGCTCGCCACCTGCGTCCCCGCGCGCTCGAGCGTGCGCGGATCGAGATACGACTCCTTCACTTCGGCGAGCGCGACGATCGGGTCGCCGGCGCGCACGGTGTCGCCCTCGGCCATGTACCAGGTGACGATGCGGCCGCCCACGGCCGCGACCGCCTGCTGCGGACGCTCGTCGGGGCGGAGCGCCGTCACTTCGCCGGCGGCCTGCACGTTCTGCTGCCACGGCAGGAAGAGGATCACGACGAGCAGCGTGAGGATCGTGAGCATCCAGCGGCCGAGCGTGCGGAACGACGGCTGGCGCCCGAGGAGCTTCACCGAGTCGAGCGACGGGTCGGCGTCGCGCATCAGGTTCGGACGACCGGGCATCAGGCGGCCCTCCCTGAGACGGGGAAGAGCGAGGCGACGAGCGGATCGCCCGCGAGCGACGCCCACGGTCCCTCCGCGTGCAGGCGACCGTTCTGCAGCACGAGCACGCGGTCCACCGACTCGAGCACCGACCTCGTGTGCGTCACGAGCAGGAGCGTCCACGGCGCCGCGCGATCGGTGAGCGCCGCGACGATGTCGCGCCGCGCCGCCGGCTCGACCGTCGCGAGACACTCGTCGACGAGCAGCAGCCGCGGCCGCGCGACGATCGCGCGCGCGATCAGGAGGCGCACGCGCAGCGACGACGGCAGGCCACGCGCGTCGTTGGCAAGCACCGTGCGCAGGCCGAGCGGCATCGCCTGCACGGCATCGGACGCGCCGACGCGCTCGAGTGCGGCCAGCACCTCGTGCGCGCCCACGCCGCGCCGTCCGAGCGTGATGTTCTCCTCGACGGTCCCCTCGAACAGCTCCGACGAGCCGAGCACGAGCCCGATCCGGTCGCGCAGCGCGGCGGGATCGAGATCGCGCAGCGTTATCCCGTCCACCTGCAGCGTGCCGGTGTAGCCCGGTCGCATGGCCGCGAGCACGCTGATGAGCGTACTCTCGCCCGAGCCGTCAGGACCGGTGATCGCGAGGCGCTCGCCCGGCTGCGCCGTGAACGACAGGTCGGTGAGCGCGTCTTGCTCGCCGCCGGGATACCGGTAGCTCACGCGGTCCAGGCTGATCCGCACGCCGGCGTCGCCCGCCCCGAGCGGGAGCCCCTCGGTGCGTTCGAGCGCGAGGTCGGTCACATGGCCGAGCTTGTGGACCGCCGTGAGCACGTCGTACACCTCGGCGAGCGAGCCCACGAGCTTCTCGATGCCGGCGAGCACCGTCACGATCACGAGTTCGGCCGCGACGAACTGCCCGAGCGTGATCTGCCGATCGATCACCAGCACGCTGCCGAGCACGAGCAGCGCGCCGGTCACGATGACCTTGAAGCCGATCGCCGCCATCGCCTGCGTGATCAGCACGCGGAAGTGGCGCTGCCGGTAGCGGAGGTACCCGCTCACGTGGCCGTCCATGCGCTCCAGCGCCGGCGTCGCGCGCCCCGCGGACTTGAACGTATGCACCGCGCGCGCGACCTCCTCGAGCCAGTGCACCGCGCGGTACTTGTGCGTGCTCTCCATCAGGCTCGTCTCGAGTCCCGCGGGGCCGGTGATGCGCACGATCAGCACGAACGTGACCACCAGCGCGAGACTGAAGAGCGTGAAGTACGGATGGTAGAGCGTGAGCAGCAGCAGCCCGAACACCACCTGCAGCAGCGCCGTCGTCGTGCCGGTGAGCAGCTTGCCGAGGCTCTTCTGGATCGTGACCACCTCGAAGAAGCGGTTCATCCGTTCCGGCAGGTCCTCGCGCCACGCCTGCTCGACGTTCATGCGCGGCACGCGGATCGAGAACTC
>JAYTNC010000575.1:0-4495 GCA_043748515.1 Gemmatimonadota bacterium
TGAACGCCACCGGCACGCCGGTCCGCGTCGTCGTGCAGGACCGGCTTCCCACCTGCGTCGAGGGCGGACTGGGCATCGCCGCACACGACGTGCCGGCGCGATCGACGCTCAACGTGCCGGTCCCGCTGCGCGGCGTGCGGCGCGCCGAAGAGGCGCTCGGTCCGGTGGGGGCGCGCCTCACGACGAGTTGGGGACTGGTGGGCTCGCGCGTGCGCGTCGCTCCGGTCGATTCGATCCGCGTGGTGCCGAGCGTCTCGGGTGTGCGACGGTTCCGTCTCCTCGCGCTGCAGCACCGGCTCGACACGGCGGGGGTGCGCAACCTGCGGCGACGCGGCGAGGGCCAGGGGTTCGCCGGACTGCGCGAGTACGCGCTCGGCGACGACCCGCGGCACATCGACTGGAAGGCGACGGCCAAGCGCAGCAAGCTGATCACGCGCGAGTTCACGATCGAGCGTTCGCAGACGGTGCTTACGCTGATCGACGCCGGCCGCGGGATGACGCAGCTCGCCGGCGAGTTCTCGCGCTTCGAGCAGGCGCTCTCGTCGGCGCTGATCCTCACCGACGTCGCCGCCGCCGCGGGTGACCGCGTGGGCTCGCTCGTGTTCGACGACCGGATCCGCGCCTTCGTGCCCGCGCAGCGCAGCCGCGGCTCGCTGCAGGCCGTGCGCGACGCGTTCGTGCCGGTGACGGCCTCGCCGCGCGAGCCCGACTATGCGGCCGCGTTCCGGTTCCTCGCTACGCATCAGCGCAAGCGCGCGCTCGTCGTCTTCTACACCGACGTGCTCGGCGTGCGGGCCTCGCGCGCGCTGCTCGCGCACGTCGCGCGGAGCGCGTCACGACATCTCGTGCTCGTCGTCGCCCTTCGCAACGACCCGCTCCATGCGCTCGCCGTGCCCGATGCCGTCACGAGCACGGCAAGGCTCTACGAGCACGCCTCGGCGGCGGAACTCCTCGAGTCGCGCGAGGAGGCGCTGGAACGGATGCGGCGCGCGGGCGCCATCGTGCTCGACGTCTCGCCGCGGGTCATGACCGCGAGCGTGATCAATCGCTACCTGGAACTGAAGGGACGGGGCGCGCTCTGACGGCGTTGCCCTGTCGCATGTAGACATAGAGAGCCAGCGCCGTCACCGCCGAGACCGCGAGCTTGAGCTCGAGCGGCCACCACGCGATCGGCGAGATGAACCCCTCGATGACGCCGGCCACCACGAGGAGGAAGGTCGCTCCCGCCACGAGCGTGATCGAGCGGCGGCCGTTCTCCACGAGCGCGCGCCGCCGCGTGCGGTCGCCCGGGATGATGAAGGCCGAGCCGAGCAGCAGCCCTGCTCCGCCGGCGATGCAGATCGCGGTGAGTTCCAGCACGCCGTGCGGCGCGATGAACGCGATGATCAGCCCGCCGATGCCCTTGGAGAAGTAGAGCCCGAGCACCGCGCCGATGCTCAGCCCGTTGGAGACCAGGACGAAGCAGGTCAGGAGTCCCGCCGTGATGCCGGCGGCGAAGGCCAGGAAGGCGACCTGGATGTTGTTCGCGATGATCCCCGACGCCATCGTCGGCCGGTAGAGACTCGGCACGTCCACGTACCCGCCGCCGTTCTGCGCGGCGCGCACGCCCTCCTCCGCGCGGTCGAACATCTGCGGCGGCAGGAACGCCACCGCCGCATCCGGCTCGCGCATCACGGCCACGCCGGTCACCGCCATCGGGACGAACATGAGCAGCGCCGCGATCAGGATCACGCGCGACGAGCGCTCGATCTCCTGCGGCACCGTGAAGAACAGGAAGCGCACGGCCGCGTCGGGCCGGATCGAGCGCCGCCGGTAGAGCAGGTTGTGCGCCGACGACACGAGGCGATTGAGATAGAAGACCTCGCGGCTCTCTCCACCGAGCGTGGCCGTGCGCAGGCGGGCGAGGTCGGCGGTGAGTTCGCGGTACTCCTGGACGAAATCCCGCACGCCCTGCTCGCCGAGCGACTTGAGTCCGCCCTTCTGCGCGGTCGCGAGGCGGCCGGCGAAGGCCGCCCAGCGCGGCGCGTTCGCGGCGACGATCGCGTGGCGTTCGCGGGCCGCTCCCGTGTCGCGACGGACCGCCGCGCCCTGATCGCGGGCCGCGCGCTCCGCGGCATGCAGGCGCAGCAGTCGCGCGAGGGGGCTCCCCTCGGTGTCGGCCCTCAAGTGGGACGCGAAGCGCTGCCCGAGCTGCTCGACGAAGGCGGCGCGGCGCGGGGCATCGAGGTCGTTGCGCCGCTCGACGAACCGCTCGAGTAGGGCGAACTCCGGCTCGCTGAGCTCGGCCTGCATGCGCACTGCGGCAACCGTCGCCGCGTTCGCGCCGGCTGATGCAACGGAGGCTGCGATCGGCGGCAGCACCTCCTCGCGCACCACGATCGTCCCCGACGCGATGTCGCCGAGCCGCTTGCCCTGCTTGTTGAGGATCATGGTGAGGATCCCCACCACGTACGTGAAGCCCGGCTGCATGTCGATGATGCGCATGAGGTTCCGCACCGCCGACGTCCCGAAGGTCACCGAGAGCCCGCCGTCGCGCACCACGCGCAGCCGCATGATGCGCTTGCCGATCGTGCGGCCGTCGGCGAGCGCCTCGAAGAGGACGTAGTAGCCCCACATCACGACGAACTGCGCGAGGATCAGGATCGCGAGCGCCCAGCCGCCGAACTCGTCGGGCCGCGCCCGCGCGACGACGTCGCGCGGCATCGCCGACGCTCCGAGCGCGAAGACGACGAAGATCAGGAAGAGACAGACCGCGTAATCGATGAGCGCCGCGTTCATCCGCGACCCCACGCCCGCGAGGTCGTACGAGACGACGACGAGTTCGGGGGTCTCGACGTCGACGCGGTCGCCGACCATCAGGGCTCCCGCAGCGTGATGCGCTCGGGCGCGAGGACGGGCCCGCCGCTCGCCGCGGGGGCGTCGTCGAGGAGCACGACCGGCCGGCCGGCGAGCGTCGTCAAGGTGAGCGTGACCCGGCGCCCGCGCGCCGTCGTCCAGCGACGCTCGTCACCGGCGCCGCCGCTCGCCGCCTTCAGGCCGTACCGCTTCTCGACCGCACGCTCCATCACGTCGCGGAACTCGACGGCGTCGACCGGCGTGTCCCAGACCGTCACCCACCCGAGCGCCGCGCCCGACGGCGTGTTGACCACCTGGTACCGGTCGCCGTCCCATCCCGACGACCCGGCGACCGAGAGCCCTTCGTCCTTCGTGTGCTGGAAGAGCAGCAGGCGCGTCTCGAACTCCCCGAGGTTGTCCTCGTGGATGGCGGTGCCGGCGCGCGGCGCCGCGAGCGACACGCGCGTCGGGAGGTCGGGGACGGAATCGAGATACTTCTCGGGATGCAGTACCTGCTCCGTGGACGACGCGAAGGGCGCGAAGGGCGCCTGCCCAGAGCGCGCGCGCTTGAACTGCCGCACGAACTCGGCGCCGCTCAGGTACGGGAAGAGCAGCGTCTCCTGGATCAGCATCGGCGCGTTGGCGAACTTCGGCATCGAGCTCTGGCCGGCGCGGATCATGTCGCGCACACGATCCCATCCGCCGGGGATCCGCAGGCCCATGTCGCTCCCGCCGGTCATCATCGCGAACTGCTCATAGGTCGCCTGCCCTTCGATCACCGACTGCATCGCGACCATGCGGTCGTTGTCGCCCTTGAGCGTCTGGACCGAGTCGAGGCGCGTGTGCTGGTCCTGCAGCGCGTGCATCAGTTCGTGCGTGATCGTGACCTCGCGGATCTCGGGCGCGGCGTCCTTCACCACGTAGAGCACCTTGGTCGCGGGATCGTAGTAGCCCGCCACCTGCTCGGCGAGCAGCTCGATGAAGAAGGCGCGCAGGTCGAGCGTGTCGGGCAGCAGTCCGAAGAGGCGATACGCCTCCTGCGCGCCGGCGAGTTCGAGCGGCGGCAACTGTTCGTTGAACTGCGCTTCGATGAAGCTGCGCACTTCGTCCCGCGTGCGCTCCTCGAGCACGGGGAGCTTCTTGAACACGAGCCCCGACGATTCCTCGAGTTCGGGGATCGCCTTGCGGACCTGCCGCGCGTACGGACCCTCGTAACCCGGCGCTTCCTTGGCGCAGGCGCCGAGGGCGAGCAGGAGTGCTGGTGCGGCGAGCCGGATGATCCTGCGGGTGGACTTGATCATGGAAGCGGTCGGAGTATCGGTGCGGTTCAGGCGACCATCGTCGTGATGTACCAGGCGATCAGCGTGTCGCCCCAGAGCAACGTGAGCAGGCCGGCCGGCGCGAGGAACACACCGAACGGCACGAGCGGGAGTTCGAACTCGGTGCCGGCGCGCTTTGCCCTGAGCCAGGTGACGGGCGCGACCAGCGCGAGGAACGCGACCGACGCGAGCGCCGCCGCGACGAAGACCACGAGCAGCGCGCGCTCAGGTCCGACCATCGCACCGACGAAGGCCATGAGCGTCACGTCGCCCTGCCCCATCGCCTCCTTCTTCAACGCGACCTCGCCGAGCCACCCGACGATCGCGATGATGCCCGCACC
>JAYTNC010000576.1:0-2418 GCA_043748515.1 Gemmatimonadota bacterium
GTCGTGCGGGTCGCGAGATCGGCCGGGTCGAGCCCCGCCCGGCGACACGCGGCGTCGCCGTCGAATCCGTTGGCTCGGAGGTACCCGACCATGTCGGCCGCGACTGCCGGGGCGACGCTCACTTCTCGCATGGCGCCGGCCGACGATGGGCTGGCGCGATCGGCCACTCGGGTGGCGTCCTTGACCACTGTTCCGCGGACCGGCCGGGGGCATCCTTCGCTCGTCGCCACCACCGGCGACCGACCTTCAACTCCAGAGGATCCCCGCCATGCGCCTCGCCTCCCTGTTCCTGGTTCTCGCCCTCGCGCCGTTCGGCGCAGCCGCGCAGTCGATCGAAGCGCCGGCTGCTTCGGACGGACCGCCGGACCGCTGGCGCGCGACGATGACGATCTTCCGCTCGCCGGGTACCGGCGTCCAGTTGTCGAAGGGCCACCTCGCCGGCTTCGTCGCGTTCTACCCGACGGTTGTAGAGCGGGACGGTGCGAAGCGCAACACGAACTTCGTCCGGATGGGCGCCGCGTACTACGTCGCGCCTTCAACGACCGGTACATCACGCCGATGGTGCAACCTGCGGCGGACGTGACCAACGTGCTGTTGCCGGTGTTCCTCATCGCATTCGGCATCGCGGTGATGCGCCAACGGAGTTCGCGCAGCCCGTCAAGGCGCAAGCGTCACGGAGAAGACGGCCCGTCGTGAGTCCGCGAGCGCCACGATGAACCCCGTGGCCTCTTGTTCACCGCTGCGGTCGCTCAGCGTTCATGTGGTGCTCGTCCTTCCGTCGGCGTCTGTCGTGCCGGAGCTCGGCGACACCGAACCATCGCCTCGCGCGGCCGCGAAGCCCACCTTCACGCCCTTGAGAGGCCTGCCCTTCGAGTCGAGCACACGCACTCCGAGTGCGATGGGCCCCAGCGTTCCGACTTGCGGCGTGCCGCTCGGTGCCGTCCGGTGCCGTCCACTCGGCGACGATCTCCAACGCCGTGTCAGGCTCCGTCACCGTCCGCTCGCAGCTGGAAACGGCGAACGCAGCCGCCAGCACGAGCGCGACGCGCAGTGCGCTCGGCAGCCGAAGATGCAGCGCGCTCCCGGGCTCGGCTCCACGTAGATGGTCCGAGTGGCGTCCGCGCCGCGAACGGTACGTGGTCCCAGCTCATGGCGCCGCCGGTCATTCTCGACACGAGCACGGCAGGTCGCCCAAGCGAGGACGGGCGCATGATCGAGTCACGCACGCGGCCCTCTGCGCCGAGCACCAAGTAGCCCTCTCGCTCTCCCGGGTAGGCCTCGCGGCCGACCGCCGCCGATCGGAACTACGACATGGCGTACACGGCGTCGGCGGTATCGACCAGCAGACCCGCCCACCGATCGATCCCCATGGTGCTGGGGTGGCGCCAGTGCGTGACGGTGCGTCCGAGTGAATCGTAGACGGTCATCCGAAGATTCTGCGGGTCCCACAGGACCAATCGACCGTTTTTCAGGCGAACGAGTCCGTTCAGCCGAAGCGCGGTCTCGGCATCGTTCGCGATGTCGGTGCGAACAACGACTGCGTCGGGTAACGTGTCGACCTTGGTCGTCCATGTCGGACCGTCAGCGATGGTCTCCGCTTCGTCCAAAACCCCCCGCGTCATCATCGTGTCGCCGTCGCGCTCGTTCGTAGCGCAACTGGGCGCGGTCGAAAGCACGGCCATCACGAGGGCTGCGGTGCGTAAACGCGACACTGGGGAGATGGCCGTGCTCACATCCATAGGCCTCGATGATCTCGGACATACTCCTGAAGCGTGCGAGGCCGGTGACCGAGCAGGCGTTCCAAGGTCCGATCCACGGTCTCTGCCTGACCGAATCGGAGTCCGACATGAAGGATGGTCTGGACGAGTACTTGTCCGAACGGCAATCCGCGGCGACGCAGATGGAAGAAGTAGCTCGGGATGCTCGCAGGCTGATACAGAATCGCTCTGGAGAGCTCGTTGGACAGGATCCCTGCTGCGTCGGCGAACGAAAGCGCTTCGGGCCCCGTCAGCGTGTACGCCTGACCTCTGTGAGATTCCGGGGCGATGAGCGCGTCGACGGCGACCTGGGCCACGTCCCGAACATCGACGAAAGCGGCTCGGCCAGCGCCGGCTGGCACGAAGATGCGTTTGTCGAGCACGATGTCGTCTCGGTAGGCGTCTCCGAAGTTCTGAGCAAAGAAGCCTGGTCGGACGATGGTCCATCCCTCTGGTCCACGCCGCAGATGCTGCTCGACAGCGTGGTGAGGCACGAGCGGGTTGTCCGCGGCACCTGCGACGGAGACGAACACGACCTGCCTCACACCCTCATCTCGTGCGACGTCGATGAACGGGTTGAGCGTCGTCCTGGTGGCGGCGACGGCGGGAGGACGAAGCAGGAAGACGGCATCACAGCCGCGCACGGCGCTCCGGAAGGTGC
>JAYTNC010000577.1:0-2355 GCA_043748515.1 Gemmatimonadota bacterium
CGCGTGGTGAGCGACGCGGTGCGCGCGGGGCTCTCGCAGTCGCGCGTGCTCTCGGTGCTCTCACGGAGCGACGTCGCCGACGGGCTGCGGCGCATGCAACGCTCGCTCAACGAGCGCGTCGACCTCGCCGCCGCGCGCGCGCTCGCGCTGCGCGACGGCGCCAAAGGCGTCGTGGACGGTGACGTGACCGCGGTGGGCGGGAGCTACATCATCACGGTGCGGCTCGTCACCGCCGACTCGGCGCGTGAGCTCGCTTCGTATCGCGCGACCGCAAACGGCCCCGGCGAGGTGATCGCCGTGGCCGACGAACTCTCGCGCAAGCTTCGCACGCGCGCCGGCGAGTCGCTGCGCAGCGTGAACGGTTCGCGGCCGCTCGTGCGCGCCACGACGTCGTCGCTCGAGGCGCTGCGCAAGTACAGCGAGGCGGTCTGGGCGAACGACGTGGAGAACGACTACGGCAAGGCGATCCGCCTGCTGCGCGAGGCGACGACGATCGACACGCTCTTCACCGAGGCATGGCGCAAGCTGGGCGTGGCCATGAGCAATCTCGGCCTGCCGGCCGCGCAGCGCGACTCGGCCCTGCGCCGCGCCTTCGCGCTGCGCGACCGGCTGCCCGAGGGCGAGCGCGACTACCTCACCGGGTACTACTACACGAGCGGCCCGGGATACGACCGCTCCCGCGGCATCGCCGCGTACGAGCGGATGCTCGCGCGCGGCGACAGCTCCGTTCTGGTCAATCTCGGCGGCATGCTCCGCGACACGCGCCAGTATGCGCGGGCGGAGTCGCTGTTCGCCGCCGCGCGCATCAAGGATGCACGGTTCTCGCTCGCGACCTTCAATCTCTGGTATTCGTACCGGGTCGTCGGCGACGTGGCGCGCATGGATTCGCTCGCGCGAGTGCTCGAGCGCGCGGGCGGCGCCGACGTCTTCCTCGCGCAGCACAGGGCGGCGTCGGCCGGGCTGCGCGGCGACCTGCAGGCGCTGGACGCGGCGATCACGGCCCGGATGAAGGTGCGCGACCCGAGCGATCCGACAGGGGCCGTGCTGCAGCACGCGCTCATGAGCGGTCGGCTCGGCAAGTTCCGGGCGTCGGCGAACGCGCTGCGCGATGTGCAGCGCGTCGACTCGGCGATCGGTCGCACGCCGCACGCGATCCCACGCGCGATCGAGCGCCTGGGCCGCGCGCTCGACGACGGGGCCGACGTGTCGGATGCGGCGCGCGCGGTGGAGGCGGAGGTCGCGAGCGGCTCCGTCATGTCGCTGCCGGAGACCGATCGTCCCTACCTTCCGGCGGCGGGTCTGCTCGCCCGCGCCGGACGCGTGCCGCTCGCGAAGGAACTCGTCGCCCGCTTCCGCACCGAGATGCGCGACACGGCCTTCCTGCGCGAGTCGGAGCCGTTCGTGCACCGCGCGCTCGGGGACATCGCCGAGGCCGAGGGACGCTGGGCCGACGCGGCGCGCGAGTTCCGCGCCGGCGACCGGCTCGGCGACGCGCCGGCCGACATCTGCGAAGTCTGCCTGCCCCTGCGGATGGTGGACCTCTTCGCCACCGCCGGCATGGCCGACTCGGCGATCGCGCAGTACGAGGCATACCTCGCCACCCCGTTCGGCGGCCGGAAGCGGACGGGTACGGATCTCTGGGTGCGCACGCCGACCGTCGAATCGCTCGCGAGGATGTTCGAGCAGCGGGGCGACACCGCGCGCGCGGTCGAGATGTATCGCGACCTGGTGGAGCGCTGGAAGGACGCTGATGCCGAACTGCAGCCGCGCGTGACGGCGGCGCGCCGGCGGCTCGAAGCGCTCACGCCGGTGGAGCGGCCGCGGCGGTAGGGGGACGCGGCCGTAGTGGATGCGGCCGTAGTGGATGCGGCCGTGGTGGATGCGGAGCGGCGGAACGCGTATGTTCGGCGGCATGAACAGCCGACTCTCGATCCCCCGCGCCACGGCACTCGCCGCGGCATTCACCGCGACGCTCGCCACCGCGCTCACGCTGGCGCTCGCTCCGCGACTCCCCGCGCAGGCACCGGTCCGGCCGCAGAGCACGACCTTCGCGCAACTGCTCACGATCTTCACCGGCTGGCGCGCGTTCGAGGAGCCGCCGCGCGTGGACGGCATCCCCGACTACTCGCCGCCCACGAACGCGCGCCGCCTCACGGCGCTCCGCGACTGGCAGACCCGCCTCGCGGCGATCGACACCACGGGCTGGTCGGTCAAGGAGCAGGTCGATTGGCATCTCGTGCGCGCCGAGATGAACGGGATGCTCTATCACCTCACCGTGCTGCAGCCCTTCGCGCGCGACCCGGCCTACTACGCCTCCATCCGCACCGAGCAGAGCGACACGCCCGCCGAGGAGGG
>JAYTNC010000578.1:0-3293 GCA_043748515.1 Gemmatimonadota bacterium
GATCAGGACGCCGCGGGTTGGCTGCTAGAGCGTGCGGGCGACCGTACGCCGAGAGAAATGATCGTCCGGGGCCGCAAGGTCCCGACAGAACCCGGCTTATAGACGGAACCGACGATCCGCAGGACTCGTGACCGGTCGGGAGGTCGAGGGGAATCTCCCTCGGCCTCCCGCGCCTGCTTCGCCCCGTATCAGGAGAACCATGCGTTCGCGTCGAGTCCACTCACGCTGGCTCGTCGGCGTCGCCATCGTCGTCGGCGTCGCCGTTGTCGCGTGCGCGCCGCCCGTGTCCACGCCCTCGGCGCGCCCTATCCCCGCGCCCGGCACGCCGGGCGTGCGCGATCCGCTCGAAGCACCCTGGGTGATGGTGCGCGGTGCCGGATCGTTCGCGCACCGGCTTCGCTTCGAGTCCACGCTCGTCTCGCGGGTGGACACCGTCGAGCGCGTCGACTCCTCGGCGGCAACGCTCAGCGTCTCCTGGTCGCGGCTCGCCGGCTCCGATCCGGCGCGGCTATCGGGTCTTGTCACCGAGTATCGCGTCAGCGCAGGTGCCGTCGAGCCGCAGGCGCTCGCGGGGCTCCTGCTGCCGATCCCCCTTGTGGCGGCCGAGGGGTGGAGCGGCACGCAAGCGCGGCTCGAGGTGCCCGCCTCAGGTGCTTGCGGGCTCGTCGCGAGCGTGACCTCCTTGTTGCGCGAGTTGCTCGTCTCGCCGCCTACCAGACTTGTGGGGGGCTCGTCTTGGAGCGACTCCGCGTCCTATGAGATCTGTCGCGATTCGATCCCGCTGCGGGTCCGGTCGGTGCGCCGATTCGTGGTGGTCGGTGCCGAGCGCCGGGGGGCCGAGGTGCTGGTGCTTGTCGACCGGACGTCGAGCGTGTCGATCGCAGGGGGAGGCATGCAGTTCGGCGAGCCCCTGACGATCACCGCCGCCGGCACCGGTACGATGCGGCTGGAAATGCGGCCGGCTGGTGCTGTCGTCGTCCTCGCACGCGGGGAGTCGGAGCTCACAATGACGATGCGCGGGCGCCGCCGGACGCAGGAACTCCGGCAGCACACGCGCATCGAGATCACATCGCCCTGATCGGGCGTCCGGCTCCGACGTACTGCGCCTGCCGTCAGTCGACCAGGCGGAGCGGCATCAGCAGGCAGAGATACTTCGACGGATCGGCCCAGCCCTCGGGCTCGAGCGTCGATGCGCGTTCGGGTGCGCGGAAGGTCATGCGCACCTCGTCGGTCGGCATCTGCCGCAGGATCTCGAGCAGATACGAGGCATTGAAGCCGATGTCGAGCGGGTCGCCGTCGTAGCGGATCGGCAGTTCGTCCTGCGCCTCGCCGAGGTCCGGGGTACTCACCGAGAACTTGAGCATGCCGGCGTTGAACGAGAGCCGGATCCGGTGCGTCTGGTCCGACGCGACGACGATCATGCGCTTGAGTGCGCTCGTGAACGCGGCGCGATCGAGGATGGCGTACTTGTCGTTGTCCTTCGGGATGACCTGCTCGTAACCCGGATACGGACCTTCGATCAGGCGCGTGAAGACCGAGGTGAACGGCGAGCGGAACCCCAGGTGGTTCTCGCCCTGCGCGACCTCGAGTTCCTCTTCGGCCGGGAAGAGCCGACGGATCTGGTCGAGCGCCTTGGGCGGAATGATCAGGTCGGCCTTCTGCCCACCAGAGACCGGCACTTCCATCTTTGCAAGGCGGTGCCCGTTGGTCGCCACCATGCGCATGAGATCGCTGCGCAGTTCCCAGAGCACGCCGTTCAGGATCGGGCGGCTCTCCTCTGTGCTTGCGGCAAATGCCGTGTGCTGGATGAGCTTCTGGAGGTCGCCGGACGGGATGCGCACCGCCTTGTCGAACTGAACGGCGGGGAAGCTCGGGAACTCGGACTTGGGCAGGCCGAGCAGCTTGAACTTCGAGCGTCCGCATTCGAGCGTGATGCGCTGATCCCCGGTCGCGGAGATCTTCACCGGTGCCGGCGGAAGTTCGCGCGCGATCTCACTCAGCTTGCGAGCGGGGATCGTGATCGCACCGACCGCCTCGACGTCGGCGGTGACCTCGGTGCTGACCGCGATGTCGAGGTCGGTGCCCGAGATGCGGATCCCCTTGTCCGTGGTCTGGACGAGGAGATTCGCAAGAACGGGAAGCGTCGTCTTGTTGGGGACTGCGGGAGTGACTGCAGCCAGCCCTTCCTGCAGCTTCTCGCGCGTGATCGTAAAGCGCATCCGGTGCCTTGCCGAGTGTCGGGTGCATGTGGAAGGCTGGGATCAGCCTTCTGTTTCTATTTCTTAATTACTAAGACAGTAGCAGTAGTAGAAAGATGTGGACTGTGGACGAACGCCGGAAGGTGTTGTCCCACATCGTCATCACGCGAGCGCCTGATGTGCGACCTCAGGGGAGAGACTGTGGGACAGCGTGGGAAAGCCGCTGCGCCGCACCGGGACTGTGGTAATCGTGTGTATCAGGTGGAGTGTCGGACGGTTTCCCTCATCTTCTCCACACGCCCCCTGAAGTCGGCGCTGTCCTTCATCATATCGACGACGCGTTCGAGCGAATGAATGACCGTGGAGTGATCGCGACCGCCGAAGGCCTGTCCGATCTCGACGAGCTGGAGGCCGAGCACCTCGCGGGCGAGATACATGGCGACCTGGCGCGGGACCGTGAGGTTCTTGGTGCGGGTCTTGGACTGCAACCCCTCGACCGTGACCCCCCATTCGCCGGCGACGCGCTGCTGGATCATGCCCATCCTATCCTGCCGGTCGGGGCGCGCGGCAGCGGCATCGTTCGACCGCAACTTGTCGCGCAACGCTTCGCGCGCGAGCTCGACCGTGATCACCCGGTGTTTGAGCGACGCGTAGGCGAGCAGTTTGATGATGGAGCCTTCGAGTTCGCGCACGTTCGACTGGACGTGGTCGGCGATGAAATGCAGGACATCGTCGGGGATGGTGTGCTCGAGGTGGTCCATCGCCGCCTTGCGGCGCAGGATCGCGATGCGATGCTCGAGATCGGGCTGTCCGACGTCGGCGACCATCCCCCAGGCGAACCGGGAGGCGAGGCGCGCCTCGAGTTTCGGGATCTCGGAAGGCGGCCGGTCGGAGGTCAGGACGATCTGCCGGCCCGCTTCATAGAGGGCGTTGAAGGTATGGAAGAACTCTTCCTGCGTGGAGTTCTTGCCGCCGATGAAGTGGACGTCGTCGACCAGGAAGAGGTCGGTCTCGCGGTAGCGGCGGCGGAAGTCGTGCATCGCGCCCTTGCCGATCGAGGTGATGACGTCGTTGGTGAACTGCTCGGTGGTGATG
>JAYTNC010000579.1:0-1928 GCA_043748515.1 Gemmatimonadota bacterium
GCGGCCTCAACGAGAACTACGGTCGGGAGTTGCTCGAACTCCACACGTTGGGCGTCGACGGCGGCTACACACAGTCAGATGTGATCCAGGTCGCAAGAGCGCTCACGGGGTGGACGTTCCTGCCGCAACAGCCCAACGCGCAGCAACTGCGCAGACCAGCGGTTGCGGCGCGGCTCCCCGAGCCGGGCGTCTTCTATTTCAACCCGCAGGTGCACGACGCCGGCGAGAAGACGGTGCTCGGCACGCGCCTGCGCGCCGGCCGCGGGATCGAGGACGGCGAGCAGGTGCTCGACATCGTCGCGCGGCACCCGGCGACGGCGCGCCACATCGCGACAAAGCTCGCGCGGCGCTTCGTGAGCGACGATCCGCCAGACGAACTGATCGACCGCGCCGCCGAAACGTTCACGCACACCGACGGCGACATCCGCGAAGTGGTGCGCGTGATCATCACGAGCCCGGAGTTCTTCTCGAGCGCGTCGTTCCGTTCGAAGGTGAAGACGCCGTTCGAGGTTGTGGTGAGCGCCCTGCGCGCCCTCGACGCCGCCCCCGACCCGACCCCGCGCACCGCGCAGATCGTCCAGCAGCTCGGCCAACCGATCTACGGCCGCGCCACTCCCGACGGCTGGCCCGACGTCGCGAGCGAGTGGATGGGCACCGGCGCGATCCTCAACCGCATCAACTTCGGCTTCGCCGTCGGCGCCCGCCGCGTCCCCGGCGCGCGCCCCACGGGCTGGCCCGGCGCCGACTCACTTATGACCGCCACACGCGAGCAGCAGGTCGACGCCGTGATCGCAGCTTTCCTCGGTGGCCGCGTCTCGGTTGAGACCCGCGAGATCCTGATCAACGGAACGAACCCGCTCCAGCAGGGCACGCCAACGGACGGAGAACGCCCGATACCACCAGTACAGGACTTAGCGCAGTTGGTGGGACTGGCGATCGGAGCACCCGAATTTCAGAGAAGGTGAGAGCAAGGCTGATGGTCGAAGAAGGCTGAAGGTGGAAGGATGAAAGCGATCGACGCGCCGTTTCTCGCAGTTCCCTCCCCCCGCACTCCCCTCTCCCCCCGCATCCCTTCCCACCCCCCGCACCCCGCACCCCTCTCCCCCCTCCGCATCCATGCACCGCCGCATCTTCGTCAGATCCGGAGCCTTGGCCCTCGTCACGATGGGCCTCAGCCCCAGCTTCCTCCGCCGCACCGCCTTCGCCCTTCCCCCCGCATCCAAGGGCAAAGTCCTGATCGCCCTATTCCAACGCGGCGCCGCCGACGCCCTCAACATGGTCGTCCCCCACGGCGACCCCTCCTACTACGCCCTCCGCCCCAACATCGGCATCCCGCGCCCCTCCCGCACCGCAGCCAACCCGAGCACGATCGACCTCGACGGCTTTTTCGGCCTCCACCCCGCACTCGCGCCGTTCAAGCCGCTCTACGACAGAGGCCTGCTAGCCCCCATCCACGCCGTCGGCAGCCCCAGCGCCACCCGGAGCCACTTCGACGCGCAGGACTACATGGAGAGCGGCACTCCCGACATCAAAGGCACGCGCGACGGCTGGCTCAACCGCTACCTCGCCACCTGCGACACCTGCGAGGCGAATCGCGCCGAGCCCTTCCGCGCCGTCGCGATGACCCCGCAGACCCCGCGCATCCTGCAGGGCCCTTCCCCCGCCGTCGCGATGACGTCGATCGACGCCTTCACCGTGCGCAGCGCCGGCGGCGTGACCGAACGCCTCGAGGCCCTCTATCGCACCGGCTCCGCCGATCTCATCCACTCCACCGGCGCCGAGACCTTCGACGCGGTGAAGCGCCTGCGCGAAGCCAACCCCGGGCGCTACACGCCGGCCAACGGCGCCGAGTATCCGCGGAGCGAGTTCGGTCAACGCCTCAAGCAGATCGCGCAGCTCATCAAGTCCGACGTCGGGCTCGAGGTCGC
>JAYTNC010000580.1:0-4193 GCA_043748515.1 Gemmatimonadota bacterium
GCGCTCCCCGCGAGGCGCGCGATGTCGCGCGCGAGCGAGCGGATGTACGTCCCGCCACCGCAGGCGATCCGGACGCGGGCCTCCTGCACGAGCGACGTGGCGGATGCGGCCGATCCAGGCGCGAGCTCGGCGCCATCGACGCCGGCGAGCGAGAGGATCTCCCAGCGGTCGACGCGGATCGTGACGGGCTTCAAGTCCACCGTCTCGCCGGCGCGCGCCATGTCGTACGCGCGACGACCGTCGATGCGCTTGGCCGAATAGGCGGGTGGGACCTGTGAGACACTACCGGTCAGCGCCGGCAGCGCGGCGAGCAGCGCCGCACGCGCAGGCAGTCCGGCCTCGCGAACGACCGCGCCGTCGAGGTCCTCGGTGTCGGTCTCGGCGCCGAAGCGGATCGTCGCTTCGTAGATCTTGGGCTCACCGGGCAGATGCGGCAACAACCGCGTCGCGCGCCCGACCAGCATCACCAGCAGTCCGGTGGCGAAGGGATCGAGCGTGCCGCCGTGCCCGATGCGCTTCTCTCCGAGCGCGCGCCGGGCGACGCTGACGACGTCATGGGACGAGACGCCGGCCGGCTTGTCGACCAGCAGGAGACCGTCAACCGTCCCGGTCGTCCGGCGTCCCATCGACGGGCGGGAGCGGTTCGCGGAGTCCCGCGAGAAGCGTCTCGATGTGCGCGGCGCGCGCGATCGATTCGTCGATCCGGAACGCGATCTCCGGCGCGAACTGCAACTGCAACGCCTTGCCGACGCGGCTGCGCAGGTGGCTCGCCGTGCTCTTGAGCCCGTCGAACGTCGCCGTGCGCTCGGTCTCCGAGCCCATGATGCTCACGAAGACCTTGGCGTGCCGCAGGTCGCGCGTCATCTCGACTGCGGTCACGGTCACGAGCCCGAGGATGCGCGGGTCCTTCACGTCGCGGGCGAGGAACGCCGCGACCTCTTCGCGCACGGCTTCGCCGACGCGGTCCGGCCGGCGTGGATCACGCGGTGGCATCGGAGCCCTCCCTGCGGCGCACGATCAGCCGGCCTGCGCCGGCTGCAGCGTGCGCGCGACGGATTCGGTGCGGTAGGTCTCGATGAGGTCGCCGACCTTGAGGTCGTTGAAGTTCTCGATCCCGATGCCGCACTCGTAGCCTTCCTTCACTTCCTTCACGTCGTCCTTGAAGCGGCGGAGCGACCCGATGGTGCCGTCGTAGACCGCGACCGAGTCGCGGATGACGCGCGCGCGACCCTGACGGTTCATGATGCCCGAGCGGACGAAGCAGCCGGCGATGACGCCGATCTTCGGCACCTTGAACATCTCGCGCACCTCGGCCTCGCCGACGATGACTTCCTTCTGTTCCGGCCGCAGCATGCCCTCGAGGGCGAGCCGCACGTCGGAGACCGCCTCATAGATGATGCGGTAGAGCTTGATCTCGACGCCGTCGCGCTCCGCCATCGCGCGCGCCTTGGTGTCGGGGCGCACATGGAAGCCGATGATGATCGCACCGGACGCCTTCGCGAGGAGGATGTCGCTCTCGGTGACGGCGCCGACCGCGCGCGCGACCACCTCGACCTGCACTTCCTCGTTGCTGAGCTGCTGCAGCGCGTCGGCGAGTGCTTCCGCCGGACCGCCCTGGTCCGCCTTGATGAGGAGCTTGAGCTGCCGCTTGCCGTCGGCGCCCGACGAGGCCATGAAGTCCTCGAGCGAGACCGCGCCCTTGGCGGTACGACGGCTGCGCGCCTCGCGATCGAGGCGTTCGCGACGCTGCGCGATCTCACGCGCCTCGGACGCGTCGGCGACGGCGATGAACTGGTCGCCGGCCATCGGCACGCCGGTCAGACCGAGCACCTGGACCGGGAGCGCGGGGCCGGCGGACTTCACCGGCTTGCCGCGCTCGTCGAGGAGCGCGCGGACGCGGCCCGAGAAGAGCCCGCAGATGAAGTCGTCGCCGACGTTCAGCGTGCCGTTCTGGACGAGGATCGTCGCGACCGGACCCTTGCCGGCGTCGAGCTGCGCTTCGACGACCGAGCCCGTGGCGCGACGGTCGGGGTTCGCCTTGAGGTCGAGGATCTCGGCCTGCAGGAGGATCTGGTCGAGGAGCGCGGGGACGCCCGTGCCCTTCTTCGCCGAGATCTCCGACGAGAGGGTGGTGCCGCCGAAGTCCTCGAGGACGACGCCATGCTGCAGGAGATCCTGACGGACCTTCATCGCGTTGGCGGTCGGGAGGTCGATCTTGTTGATCGCGACGATCATCGGCACGCCGGCGTTCTTGGCGTGCGAGATCGCTTCGACGGTCTGCGGCATGACCGCGTCATCCGCGGCGACGACGAGCACGACGATGTCGGTCACCTGCGCGCCGCGGGCGCGCATCGCGGTGAACGCCTCATGGCCCGGGGTGTCGAGGAAGGTGATCGCGCGGCCGTCGGCGAGCGTGACGTGATACGCGCCGATGTGCTGCGTGATGCCGCCGGCCTCGCCGGCGACGACGGTCGCCTTGCGGATGTAGTCGAGCAGCGACGTCTTGCCGTGGTCGACGTGACCCATGATGGTCACGACCGGCGGACGGAACCTGAGCATCTCCGCCGCATCCTTCTCCTGCACCTCGGGCGCCGCGGCGTAATCCTCCTCACGCACGGCGATGTAGCTGAACTCGCTCGCGATCAGTTCGATCTGGTCGAAGTCCATGCGCTGGTTGATGGTGACCATCAACCCGAGGTGCTTGAACGCGAACGAGACGATCTGCGTCGCGGGCACCTTGAGGATCTCGGCGAGCTCGCTGACGGTGATGAACTCGTTCACGCGCACGGTCTTCTTCTCGCGCTCGGCCATCTCGGCGCGGATCGCCTCGAGCTCCTCGCGGGCGCTCGTGTCGATGCGGTCGCGACGGCGTCCGCCGCCGGTGCCGCCCATCTGGCGCATGGTGCGCGAGATGTTCGCCGTCACGGCTTCCTGGTCGACGCGCTTCCCCTTCTTGCCGCGACGCGGTCCGCTGGACGGAGCGCCGCTCGACGGCGGACCACCCTGTCCGGTCGGCGCACCGCCGCCGGGGCGGCGATCCTCGCGACGTCCACCACCGAGACCACCGCCCGGCGAGGCCGAGGCGACGGGGCGCGGAGGCATGGAGTGGCCGCTGGTCACCGGACGCGGACGCGGCGCGCCCGGCACGATGGGCTGCGGGCGCGGACGCGATGGCGCGGACGAGGCGGGCGTGGCACTCGCGACGGGCGTCGGCGGCGCGCTGCCGACCGGAGGCGCGGGGCTTGGCGCGGGCGGCGGTTCGGCCGCGGCGCGCGCGACGGCGTCGGCCGCGCGCTGACGCTCGGCCTCCTCGGCGCGGGCGCGGGCGATCTCACGATCGGCCGCCTCGACCTTGGCGCGCTCGTCGGCGATGCGCGCCTGCTCGGCGCGCTCCGCGGCGGCGGCGTCGGCGGCCGCCTGCTCGACCGCCGCGTGCGCGGCAGCTTCGGCAGCGGCCTGTTCGACGTCGGCGGCGCGGCGGCGGCGGGTGGAGGGCTTGGCCTCATCGACCACCGGCTCGGGCGCCGGCGCGGGCTCGGCGGCCTTCTTCTTGGCCGCGGGCTTCTTGGCCGGAGCGGGCGCATCGGCATCGGCCGCGACCCGCTTCTTCTTGGCCGGTGCGGCCTCGGGGGCCGCCGCGACGGCACGCACGCGCTTCTCGCGCTCCCAGCGCAGACGCGCCCGCGCCACCTGCTCATCCGTGAGCGGCGTCGCGGGATTGCGCGCGACGATCTCCAGCGAGCGAAGCATGGACATCACTTCCTCGGCGGGAACGCCGAACTCCGTTGCCAGATCACCAACCCGATGCTTCGTCAAACCTTCCCCCTTGAGCCTTTCTGCACCGCGCCCGCCGAACCGGCGAGCGCGAGGATCCCCTTCGCGAGTTGCACGTCCACCACGCCGATGATCGTCGTGGTCTCACGCCCGGCCACCTCTCCAAGATCCGACGCCGACGCGATCGTCAGCAGCGGGATCCCCTTGGCGGCGATCAGTCCTTCGACTTTCTCCCGACTGTTCCGCGCCGCGTCGGCCGCCATCACCGCCACCCGGAGCGATCCATTGTGCGCCGCTTCGCGCACGCGATCCACGCCGACCACGCAGTTCCGACCGCGGATCCCCAGCCCGAGCAATCCGAGCAGGCGCCGTTGGTCGGCCGCGTCCACTTATCCCTGCTCCGACTCCCCTCGCGGGGC
>JAYTNC010000581.1:0-2208 GCA_043748515.1 Gemmatimonadota bacterium
TTCGTGAGCGCGGCCGCGAGCTGATAGATCGCGTTGTCGGGCCGCGGCTGCGAGCTATGGCCGCCCGAGTTGGTCGTCTCGACGCTGAAGTTCGCGACCTTCTTCTCGCTCGCCTGCACGTCGTTGGAGATCTTCTTCTTCTCCTCGATCCGTCCGCCGCCCCCCTCGTTGAACGCGTACTCGGCGCGCAGCAGCTCCGGCCGGTTCTCGAGGATCCACTTGACGCCGTTCGACGGGCCGCCCTCCTCGTCCGCCGTGAGCGCGACGATGATGTCGCGGTCGGGGACGATGCCCTCGGCCTTCATCCGCAGGAGGATCGTGAGGTGGATCGCGCTCTCGTCCTTGTCGTCGGCGACGCCGCGGCCGTAGAAGACGCTGTCCTTCTCGATGAACTCGAAGGGCGGGAGCGTCCAGTCCTTGGGGTCGGCCTCGACGACGTCGATGTGCGAGAGCAGCAGCATCGGCTGGCGGCCGGTGTTCCGGCCGCGGTAGCGCACGATCAGGTTGCCCTTCTTCGGCGCGTTCTCGACGACCACCACGTCGCTCGCGGGGAATCCCGCGGCGCGCATGTGCTTCGCCATCGCCTCGGCGGCGGTGACGGTGTTGCCGACGCTGTGCGTGGTGTTGATCTCGACGAGTTCCTTCAGGAGCGCGCGCGCCTGTGCCTCCCAGCGCGCACGTGGCGAGGCGGTCTGCGCGGCGAGGGGCGAGCGGAATGGCGCGACGAGCGTCGCGACGGTGGCGACGGCGACGGCGAGCGCGAACGTGGCGGCGCGGAGGCGGCGGTTGTGGAGAGTCATGCGCGCAACTTGCCCGCGGCCGGCCGCCGCCGCAACGGCTTCGGGCGCGGACGGCCTGGGGCGCGGACCGCGCCTCACATGCCGGGGCCGGTGGTGCTGATGCGGCGCACGAGTCGGTACATGAACTCGAGTCCGTCGTAGAAGCCGCGCGCTTCGATCTTCTCGTTCATCCCGTGCGCGTTGGGCGCCGAGTAGAAGAGCCCCGAGACGCCGTACACCGGGATGCCGGCGCGCCGCAGGAACAGCGCGTCGGTCGCGCCGGTGCTCATCGTCGGGACCACCGGCATCCCGGGCCAGATCTCGCGCGTGGTCTCCTCGATGGTGCGGAGGAGGTCCGGCGTGAGCGGCGACGGCGGGCTCTCGCGCGCGCCGGTGGTGTTCGTGACTTTCACCGACGTGTCGGCGATCGCCGCCTCAAGCGTGCGCTGCACGTCCTCCACCGGCTGGTCGGGCAGGATGCGGCAGTTGACGTTCGCGCGCGCGCGCTGCGGCAGCGCGTTGGGCGCGTGGCCGCCCTCGAGCATCGTCGCGACGCAGCTCGTGCGGAGGCGCGAGCTGTTGCCCGGATCGCGCGAGAGGATCGCCGCGGCGGATGAGTCGCGCTCGTTCGCCACGAGGCGCCGCATCGCCTCGCCCATCTCGCCACCGACGATCGAGGCCTGGCGGCGGAAGTACTCCCTCGTCACTTCGTTGAGGCGCACGGGGAAGCGGTGCGCCTCGACGCGCGCGAGCGCGTGCACGAGCGAGTAGATCGCGTTGTCGGGACGCGGCTGCGAGCTGTGGCCGCCGGAGTTGGTCGTCTCGAGCCGGAAGTCCGTGTACTTCTTCTCGCTCGCCTGGACGTCGTTGGAGACCTTGCGCCCCTCCTCGGTCCGGCCGCCGCCGCCCTCGTTGAAGCCGAACTCGGCGTCGATGAGGTCGCGACGGTTCTCGAGCAGCCACTCGACGCCGTTGTTCTCGCCGTTCTCCTCGTCCGTCGTGAGCGCGACGATGATGTCGCGGTCGGGCACGATCCCCTCGGCCTTCATGCGGAGCAGCACCGTGAGGTGGATCGCCCCCTCGTCCTTGTCGTCGGCGACGCCGCGGCCGTAGAAGATGCTGTCCTTCTCGATGAACTCGAACGGCGGCAGCGTCCAGTCGCGCGGGTCGGCCTCGACCACGTCGTGATGCGAGAGCAGGAGGATCGGCTTGCGGCCGGTGTTCCGCCCGCGCAGCCGCACCACGAGGTTCCCCTTCCGGTCGGTGATCCGGTTGACGACGACGTCGCCGGCGGGGAATCCGGCGGCGCGCATATGGCGCGCCATCGCTTCGGACGCGGCGAGGGTGCTGCCGACGCTCTCCGTGGTGTTGATCTCGACGAGCTCCTTCAACAGCGCGCGGGCCTGCGCCTCCCAGCGCGCGCGGGGGT
>JAYTNC010000582.1:0-1754 GCA_043748515.1 Gemmatimonadota bacterium
CGTGAGCGACAGCGGGCGTCCGGCATCGGCGTTGTGGATCAGCACCGCCTGCACCGCGGCACCGGCGACGCCGGCGCCCGCCGAGTCCACGAGCGTCACATGCAGCGTGGCCGCCCGCGACGCCGAGCCCGGCGCCGCCTCGTCGGCCGAGAGCGCGACGCTCGCCTTCCAGCCGAGCAGGTCGCTCGCGGCGCGGTGCGCCATCGTGCTGTCCCACTGCACCGCCTTGCGATAGTAGTCGGGCTCCACGACCACGCCATTCGCGTCGGAGTTCGCGACGAAGAGCATCACCACGTTCACGCCCACGATGCCCGACATGCCGATCCCGAGCAGCCAGGGCCAGTACCATCCGCGCTTCGCCATGATCAGTCCTGGGGTCCGAGGAGTCGCCAGGCGAACTCGCGCGTGTACGCGTCGCCGTCGCTCAGACGGAATCGTACCGCGCGTTCTCCGCCGGGGAAACGATCGGCGGGCTGCACCACGAAGACCGTGGTGGTCACCGTCTCGCCGGCCGGCACCCGCACCGGGTTCTCCGGCGCGATCAGCTTCGCACCCTCGGCGTCGAGGTACGTGATCGTGTACGCATGCGCCTCCCCGGTGCGGTTGGCCACCTTGAAGCGCACCTGATTCACCACCTGACCGTCCGCTTCCTGCGTGAACGGCGCGCCCTGCCCGCCGAGCAAGGTGACGTCGGCGGGCGAGCGCGTGGCGAGCGCGAACACGAACCCGCCGAAGAAGAGCGTGAACGCGAGCGGATAGAGCACCGTGCGCGCGCGCAGGATCCGCGGCGGGGTCCCCTCGAGCGCGTCCTGCGAGGTGTAGCGGATGAGTCCTTCGGGCTTGCCCACCCTCACCATGATCTCGTCGCAGGCGTCGGCGCACTGCGTGCAGTGGATGCATTCCATCTGCAGACCGTCGCGGATGTCGATCCCGGTGGGGCAGGTGGTCACGCACGCACTGCACGAGATGCAGTCACCGAGGCCGGTGCGCGCGCCGGCGCCATGTCCGCGCGGCTCCCCGCGCCGCTCATCGTACGCCACGATCAACGATTGCTTGTCCAGCAGCGCCGACTGCCAGCGCCCGTACGGGCAGGCCACGAGGCAGGTCTGCTCGCGGAACCATGTGAAGTCGAGGAAGACCGCGAGCGTCGTCACCGCCATCACGAGGAACGCGGTGGGATGCGCCTCGGGAGAATGCAGCATCCAGTGGCGCAGTTCGTCGGTGCCGACGAAGTACGCGAGGAAGGTGTTGCCGAGCACCGCCGAGAGCACCGCGAAGATCGCGTACTTGATCAGCCGACGCGCCGCGAGGTGCCTCCCCTCGCGGTCGAGCACGCGAGAGGCGTTGAAGCCGCCCTCGATCAGCCGCTCGATCGGACGGAAGATGAACTCCATCCAGACCGTCTGCGGGCACGCCCAGCCGCACCAGACGCGGCCGAAGAGCGCCGTGAGCAGGAAGATCCCGATCAACGCGCTCACGAACAGCAGCATCAACAGCAGCGTGTCGGTCGGGAGGAACGTCGTGCCGAAGAAGGTGAACTCGCGCGCCGGGACGTCGAGCATCATCCACGGCTTGCCGTTCATCCGCAGGTGCGGGATCAGCAGGAAGAGCGCGATCAGCGCGTACGCCACCGCCTGCCGCCGGATCAGCCACTTGCCCGAACTGGGCTTGGGGCGGATCCAACGGCGCGAGCCGTCCTCGTTGAGCGTCGCGAGGACGCGGCCGGATGCGGCGGTCGGTGCGGTCATTCGACC
>JAYTNC010000583.1:0-10149 GCA_043748515.1 Gemmatimonadota bacterium
CGACGAGTGCGACCCGTGACGAGCGAGGAGGTTCCACGCGGTGTGCGTGTCCCCCAGGGAAGATAAACCTCAGCGGGTCCAGACGACGATGAGGCCGCAGACCATGTTGCGCTGGTCACCGGCGAACTCGCTCGGGATGGTCGCCGGTCCGCCGAATACCTCGATGCCGTGGATCTCCGAGACGGGCGGCATCCGGTGCGCGAGGTTCACGGGCGCCTCGGGGATCAGGACGCCGTCGATGGCGAGGCGCATGTAGCACGGACTGTTGTTGCTGCGGAGGTCGATCGACTGCACCCGGCGCGACGCGGGGAGCACGCCCTCGGGGCCCTCGATCAGCTCGACGGCACTCACGTTCCGCAGCATCTGCCAGGCGTTGATCACGCCACGGGCCAGCATCTCGTCGCGCGTGATCGACGCGGTGGCGTTCCCGCTGCGCCGCCGCGCTTCGAAGGCGCCGTATCGCGCGAGTTCATCGGCCTCGGCCTCGACGCGCACGGCATCCAGCACCGTGCCCTCGATGCGTTCGAGCAGGACCTGCGCGGGCGTCCGCCCCACCAGGACGTCGACGATGCCGATCGCGAGGTGATAGCCGGGCATGCGGGCTTCGACGCGCATCTCCCCGGGGGGCAGGCCGGTCAACAGCGCCGCGCCGAGCGAGTCGGAACGCAGTCGATGCACAGTGCGCGCGGCGTCGGTGGCGATGATCTCGACGCCCGCGATCGCGCGTTCCAGCGTATCGGTGACGGAGAACTCCACCTCGACGCGGAGGCGGGGCACCGGCGCGAGACCGAGTCCGGCGGCATCGAAGAGGCGGCCCGGCACGGGCAGGCGCAGTCGCACGGAGCGCAGCGAGTCGCCACCGATCTCGACGTCCGCGTGAGGTGCATCCGCGCGCCCCGAATCGATCGCGGGAGTCGTGGCCGTCATGCGGTAGCGACCGGGGAGGACATGCGGGAAATGCGCGACGCCGATCGAATCGGCCACCGCCGCGTAGTCGGTCCCGTCGAGCCTCACGCGCGTGCCCGCGGCCTCCGAGACGGGCCCACCACCCTCGGGCGCGAGTCGGACGGCGAGCGAACTGCCGCGCGCGCGGAAGACGACCGCGCCGTCGCGCTCGACCGACGTCACCTCACCGCCGGCGACCTTCACGCCGCGCAACACGATGCCCGGACCGACGACGCGGATGCGCGCGCCCGCCGCGGTGCCGGGCATCACGCGCTCGAGTTCCGGCATGCGGATCCACCACCGGGTCACGAGCCAGCGCCCTTCGTCGAGTCGAGTGTACTCGACGCGTCCGCCCGGCTCGGCGCGATCGGCGGCGAGCGGTAGTCCGGTGAAGGCGAAGGTGATGAACCGCAGTTCGGCACTCTCGCGATCGAGCCAGAAGGTGCCCTCGACGTCGCGTCGGCTGCGGGCGGCGTCGATCGGGCGGAAGCGCAGCCCGATGAGCCCGTGCGCATCGTCCGGTGCCGGCGCGAGCTGGAAGCAGTGCGTGGCGGCGAACGATTCGGAGAGGAGCACGTCGCCGTCGGGCGCGTAGTACGCGATGGTCCCGTCCTTCTCGACGACGTAGCCGTCGCGCGCGAGCACCGCGGCGTCCTGGCTGCGGAAGGGGCGTTCGCTCGGGGCACGCGTGAGCAGGACGACCTGATCCACGAGCCGGGTGCCGCTCGAATCGAACTGCCGATCGTACTGCGTCCACTCGGCGACGAGTTCCCTGCCCGCGCGGCCCGTGTTGGCGAGCAGGAGCGCCTTGCGCGCCTCCTCCCAGACGTCCGCCACCCGCGTGCGCGCGTCGTCGCGCGTCCTGCAGGGATCGGAGCGTCGCACCGTGACCGCCGAGAGCCGGACGGCCTCGCGCGTGAGAACGATCCGCACCGCGACGGTCTCGCCCGCGCCGACGTCGACGGAGGGACCTGTGGTCGGACGGTAGCCGACGCGGAGCGCCCGGAGTCCGACGGCTCCCGCGCGCGCCAGGTTCAACACGAACTGCCCTCGTTCGTCCGTGACCGTGCGAGCGACTTCGATTCCGCGTGCATCGGAAGCGGCAACGAGCACACCGGGCGCCGGCGCGACCGAATCGGGCTGGAACACCCGGCCGCGGACCGTCTGCGCGGCAGCGACGCTGGATGCGAGCGCGAGGAGGAGCGCAGCCCGGGCGATCATGCGGGTGAAGGTGCGGGCACGTGCGCGCGGTCGCAATGCCGTGCGGTGTGGCGGGAGCGTGTGGGAATCGAACCCACCCAGCCCGACGTAGTCAGGCCGCAACGGTTTTGAAGACCGCGGGGACCACCAGACCCCATCCGCTCCCTCACTCCAAACGCGCCCACGGGCGCAGCGCTCACCGCAGCGAGCCCTCAGCCCAGCGCGATGCGCACTCCACCGTTCGCGCGTTCGACGCCGCCGACGACCACCGCCGACGGCACCCGTGCGCGGTACTCCTCCACCCGCGACGCATCGAGCGCGACCAACAGTCCGCCCGACGTTTGCGGGTCGGTGAGGATCGAACGCAGGTCGTCGCCGACGTCATTCCAATCGACGGCGGGCGACACCCACTCGGCATTCCGCCGAGCGCCGCCGGGAAGGTAGCCCGCGGCCAGTGCTTCGCGCGCACCCGGCAGCACCGGGACCGCGCCCGCGTCGAAGACGATGCGCACGTCGCTCGCCCGCGCGATGTGCATCGCGTGACCGAGCAGGCCGAACCCCGTCACGTCGGTCGCGCAGCGCGCGCCGAGTTCGACCGCGGCGCGCGCGGCCGCGGCATTGAGCGTGCTCATCGAGACGTACATCGCCTCCTCGTGCTCGGGGGCGAGCGCTCCGCGCTTGCCCGCCGTGGCGAGGATCCCGGTGCCGATCCCCTTCGTGAGCAGGAGCACGTCGCCGGGCTTCGCGTTCGCGTTGGAAAGGATGCGGTCGGGATGCACGCGTCCGGTGACGGCGAGTCCGTACTTGAGTTCCTCGTCGAGCACCGTGTGCCCGCCGACGATGCGCGCGCCCGCCTCGTGCACCGCGTCCTGGCCGCCGCGCAGTATCTCGGTGAGGACCGAGAGCGGGAGCTTCTTGTCGGGGAAGCCCACGATGTTCATCGCGGTGAGCGGTTCGCCACCCATCGCGTACACGTCCGAGAGCGCGTTCGCGGCGGCGACGCGACCGAAGCGATACGGGTCGTCGACGATCGGCGCGAAGAAGTCGACCGTCTGCACGAGCGCGAGATCGTCGGACAGCCGAAAGACCCCCGCGTCGTCGAAGGTCTCGCGACCGACGAGCAGGCGGGGATCGATTTCACGCAGCAGCGGCGCGAGCGCGGCGGACAGGTCACCCGGACCCATCTTCGACGCTCAGCCGGCGCCGCGGGCGTACTGGGTCAGGCGGTGGATGTCGGCTTTCGTCATAGGATGAATGATGAAGGATGAAGGATGGAAGATGAACCCTGATGCGGCGTACGCATCTTTCATCCTCCTTCCTTCAGCCTTCGTCGCCTCAAGAAAGCTTCGCGATCAGTTCGACTTCGACGCTCACGCCGCGCGGCAGCGCCGCGACCTGAACGGTGGAACGGGCCGGGCGCGCGTCGCCGAGGACGGCGGCATACACCTCGTTGAAGCGCGGGAAGTCGGCCATGTCCTGCAGGAACACCGTCGTCTTCACGACGTCGTTCCAGGTCACGCCGGCCTGCTTGAGCACCTCGGCGAGGTTGGCCATGACCTGCTGCGTCTGCGGCACAACGTCGCCGGCGACGATCTCCATCGACTTGGGATCGAGGGGGATCTGGCCGGCGGTGAAGAGGAATCCGCCGGCGACGGTCGCCTGGCTGTACGGGCCGATGGCCGCGGGGGCCTTGTCGGTGCTGATGGTCTGGACGGTCACTGCGATCTCCTAGAAGAGGCCCGAGATGGAGCCATCGGGATGGATGGCCATCTTCTCGGCCGCGGGCGCCTTGGGGAGCCCGGGCATGGTCATGATCTCGCCGCACTGCGCGACGATGAAGCCGGCGCCGGCGACGGGGTAGACGTCGTTGATCGTCATGCGGAAGCCGGTGGGACGGCCGAGCTTGGTGGCGTCGTCGGAGAGCGAGTACTGCGTCTTCGCCATGCAGATCGGCGTCTCGGCGAGCCCGATGCTCTCGAGGTACGCGATGGCGCGATCGGCCTTGGCGCTGTAGTCGGCGCCGTCGCCGCCGTAGACCTTCTTGATGATGGTGTCGATCTTCGCCTTGATCGGCAGCTTCGCGTCGTAGAGCGGCTTGAAGTCCGACTTGCCGCCCTTGAGGATGTCGAGCACCTCGCGCGCGAGCGCCTCGCCGCCTTCCCCGCCCTTCGCGAACACCTCGCAGAGCGCGACGCGCGCGCCGGCCTTCTCGGCGGCCTCGCGGACGATCGCGATCTCGGCGTCGCTGTCGGTGCCGAAGCGGTTGATCGCGACGACGAGGTCCATCCCGAACTGCCGCACGTTCTGGATGTGGTGCTCGAGGTTCACGACACCCTTGCGCAGCGCGGCGAGATCCTCGGTGGCGAGCTCGGTCTTCTTGGCACCGCCGTTCATCTTGAGCGCGCGGATCGTCGCGACGAGCACCGCGGCCTCGGGCTTGATCCCGCCGAAGCGGCACTTGATGTCGAAGAACTTCTCGGCGCCGAGGTCGGAGCCGAAGCCGGCCTCGGTGACGACGACGTCGCCGACGGCGAGCGCCGCGCGCGTCGCGAGGATCGAGTTGCAGCCGTGCGCGATGTTGCCGAAGGGGCCGGCGTGCACGAAGGCGGGGCCGCCCTCGAGCGTCTGCACGAGGTTTGGGCGGATCGCGTCCTTCAGGAGCATCGCCATCGCGCCGTTCGCCTTGAGGTCGCGCGCGCGGATCGGCTTGCGCTCGGCGCCGTAGGTGGAGCCGACGATGATGCTGCCGAGTCGCTCCTCGAGGTCGGCGGCGCTGGTCGCGAGCGCGACGATGGCCATGACCTCGGACGCGGGGATGATGACGAAGCGCTCCTCGCGCACGACGCCCTCGCTCGGGCCGCCGAGTCCGATGATCACCTTGCGGAGCGCGCGGTCGTTCATGTCGATCGTGCGCGGCCAGGTGATGCGGCGTGGATCGATGTTGAGGACGTTCCCCTGCTGCAGATGGTTGTCGAGCATCGCCGAGAGCAGCGCGTGCGCCGACGAGATCGCGTGGAAGTCGCCGGTGAAGTGCAGGTTGATGTCGTCCATCGGCAGGACCTGCGCGTAGCCGCCGCCGGCCGCGCCGCCCTTCACGCCGAACACGGGACCGAGCGAGGGCTCGCGGATGCAGAGCACGGCATTGGTGCCGATCTTCCGCAGCGCCTGCGCGAGGCCGACCGAAGTCGTCGTCTTGCCCTCACCGGCCGCCGTCGGGTTGATCGCCGTCACGATGACGAGCTTGCCCTTGGCGGGCCGTGTCGTGAGTTCGAGGGAGACCTTCGCCTTGTACTTGCCGTAGAGGTCGAGGTCGTCGGGCGTGAGGCCGATGTCGGCCGCCACGTCGGTGATCGGGCGCATGGTCGCGGCTTGCGCGATCGCGATGTCGGAGGGAACGCTCATACCGGAATGCTAAACCTCGAATGGAGGGAGTGGAACGAGGAGCAGGTCAGTCCAGCGCGAACAACCGACGGGTGTTGCCGAGCACTGCGGCGCCGAGGGCGCGCACGTCCTGCGCGCGCACCTCGGCGAGCCGCTGCAGCGTATACGCACACCAGGCGGGCTCGTTGCGCTTGCCGCGATACGGCACCGGCGCGAGATACGGGCTGTCGCTCTCGACGAGCAACCGATCGTCGGGCACGAGGCGCAGGAGCGCGAGGTCGTCCCACTTCTTGAAGGTCACGATCCCGCTGAACGAGACGCACCAGCCGGCCGCGAGCCCGACCTCGGCGAGCGCGTGCGAGCCCGTGTAGCAGTGCAGCACGCCGGCGATGCCGGCGTCGCCGGCCTCGCGCACCATGGCGGTCGTATCGTCCTCGGCCTCGCGCGTGTGCACGACCACGGGACGGCCCGACTCTGTTGCGATCGCCAGCTGGTCGGCGAAGGCCCGGCGCTGGAGCGGGCGCGGCGAGTGGTCGTAGTGGTAGTCGAGTCCGCACTCGCCGACGGCGACCGCGCCGGCCGTCATGGCCTCGCGGATGGCGGCTCCGTCGCGCAGGACGTCGTACGAGGCCGCATCGTGCGGATGCACCCCGGCGGTCCACCAGACCACGCCGGGGCGTTCCTGCGCCACTTGGCGCGCGCGCGCGGCCGCCTCGAGCGACTCGCCGATGCAGACGACGCCCACTCCGCCGGCGGCAAGAAGCCGCTCGAGCACCTGCTCGCGGTCGGCGTCGAAGCCCTCGCCGGCGATATGCGCGTGCGAATCGATGAACGGAACGACCGGCGCGGGAACGAACGGGGCCCCGGCGCGCGATTCGCGCCGGGGCCCCGTGGGCAGTGCGTCGGACAAACTCAGGCCCGCGCGGCGGCCTGCTGCGACCGCGCTTCGTTCGGGCGCGGGTACTTGCGCTCGATCCAGAGCAGCAGCGGCGCCGCGATGAAGACGGAGCTGAAGGTGCCGACGATGATGCCGAACGTCAGGACCCAGGCGAACGGCCGGATGACCGAGCCGCCGAAGATCAGGAGCGCGAGCAGGCAGGCCAGGGTCGTCGAACCCGTCATGACGGTCCGCGGGAGCGTCTCGTTCACCGACCGGTTGAGCAGGTCGTAGAGAGACTCCTTGCGGTGCATCCTGAGATTCTCGCGCACGCGGTCGAAGACGACGACCGTGTCGTTCATCGAGTAGCCGATGACCGTCAGCACCGCGCCGACGACGAACACCGACACCTCGAGGTCCATGTACATGATGAACGCGAGCGTCGCGACGAGATCGTGCAGCGTCGCGAGGACGGCGACGACACCGAAGCGCCATTCGAAGCGCCAGGCCAGATAGACGAGCGTGAGCGCGAACGCGATCAGTGTGGCGAGGCTCGCCTGCTGGCGCAGCTCGCTGCCGACGCGCGGGCCGACGGCCGCGGTGCGACCGACGGTGAAGGCGTCGGCGCCGTACTTCTCACGCAAGGTGCGCTCGATCTGCTGCGCGACATTCTCCGCGCCGGTCGCGAGTTCCGCGACCTGCTCCGACTCCTGTGCGCGGACGACGATGTCGTTGGGCGATCCGAAGTTGAAGATCTCGGCATCCCCAAGGCCCACCGCCGCAAGGGAGGCACGGACGTCGGCGACGGCCGGCGCGTCCTTGAACGTGAGTTCCATCTGCGTGCCGCCGGTGAACTCGATGCTCCACGTGAACCCCTTCACCGGAACGAGCACGAGCGCCGGCACGACGAATACGAGGACGCTGATGAACGCGAGGCGCCACTGGCGGAGGAAGTCCCAGGACGTGTTATGGAGGATGCGCAGCATCAGATGCTCAGGGTCTGGGCGGTCTTGTTACGCGACTGCCACAGGAGGAAGAGGGTGCGGACCACGAAGATCGCGGAGATGAGCGAGGCGAAGATGCCGGCGAGCAGCGCGACGGCGAAGCCGCGGACCGGCCCGGTGCCGAACTGATAGAGGATCGCCGCCGTCAGCGCGGTCGTGACGTGCGTGTCGATGATCGCGCTCCACGCGTGGTCGAAGCCCTCGTCGATCGCGAGGCGGACCGTCCGCCCGGCGTCGAGCTCCTCGCGGATGCGCTCGAAGATCAGGAAGTTCGCGTCGACGGCCATGCCGATGGAGAGCACGAAGCCGGCGAGGCCGGGGAGCGTGAGCGTCGCGTCGAAGGTCGCGAGGATCGCGAGCGTCACGAGGACGTAGAAGATCAGGCCGCAGACCGCGAGGAAGCCCGAGAAGCGGTAGTAGCCGATCATGATGACGATGACGAGGCCGATGCCGAGGGCGCCCGAGAAGAGGCCCTGGCTGATCGCGTCGGCGCCGAGGCTGGCGCTGATGGTGCGAGTCTCGGCCACCTTGAGCGGCACCGGCAGGGCGCCGGCACGGAGGACGAGCGCGAGATCCTGCGCGGCCTGCAGGTCACGGCCACCCATCGTGATCTGCCCGCGGGCGCCGATCGCGCTCTGGATGACCGGGGCGCTCATCACGCGGTCGTCGAGGACGATCGCCATGTTGTCGCCGATGTGACGCGCGGTCTCCTTGCGGAAACGGCTGCCGCCCTCGGTGTTGAAGACGAAGTCGACCTTCGCGCCCTCGAGCGGATCCTGGTTCGGGATCGCGTTGGTCAGGTACGTGCCGTCGATGATCGCACGCGAGTCGAGGACGTAGAGTGTGCGATAGACGATCGAACCGAGCACGAGTGAATCGGTGCCCCACCGCAGGTCCTTGCCGGGGGGCAGGGCGCCGCGAACCTCGTCCATGCGCAGATACGCGTCGATCATACCGTAGTCCGCGCTGGCCACGAGATACTGGCCCGGCATCTGGCCGGGCGCGACCGAGCGGCGGAATGGACCGTCGCTCGCGGTGCCCGCGGTGTCGACGCGCGTGGTGGAGTCCGCGTCCTGCAGCAGGTCGCTGAGCGCGTTGGCCGGCGTGGTGTCGGCTCCGGCGAGCGGCGTCCCCGCAGCGAGCGCGAGTCCCTTCTCCTTGATGATGCCGTCGAGCCGCGGGATCACGCGCTCGAGCGCCTGCGTCTCGTCGGTGATCTGGAAGCGCAGGAAGGCCGCGCGCTGGACCATCTCGGTGGCGCGGGCGGGATCGTCGATGCCCGGGAGCTCGACGATGATGCGGTCGGTCCCGATCTTCTGCACGACCGGCTCGGCGACGCCGAACTCGTCGATGCGCACGCGCACGACCTTCAGCGCGCGATCGAGCGCATCACTCACGTCGGCGACCGCCTGCTTCGACTGATCGACCTCGAGCATCAGGTGCATGCCACCCTGCAGGTCGAGCCCGCGCTTCAGTGGAACGCGGCGGACGGTGTCTAGTACGAACACGCCGTCGCGCTTGACGCGCTCGACGACGGTGCGTGGGAAGAGCGCCCAGATCGAGGCGAGGACCATCGCGCCGATCAGCAGAAGGCGTGACTTCAGGTTGGACATGCCTAAGCAGGAAAGAGGGAGGAGAATTCGCGATGGGACAGGGTCCGGCGAAACCTTGAACTCTACCGCACGAGATGAGTCAAGTCAATCGAATACAATGGGTTGGATGCCGTCATCCGGATGACGCGGCAACTGCTGCGAGCGCGCGTCGCGCCGCGACCTCATCGGCGGCCAGTTGGACGCGCAAGGCGTCGGCAGAATCGAACTTCCTCGTCTCCCGCAGCCGCGCCATGAAGTCGAGGCGGACGTGCTGACCGTAGAAGTCGCTCTCGACGTCGAACAGATGCGCCTCGAGGCGCGAGTCGGGCTCGTCGAAGGTCGGGCGCGGCCCGAGGTTCATCATGCCGCCGAACGCGCCCCGCGGCGTTTGCACGCGCACGGCGTACACGCCCTCGGGCGGCAACAGCTTCCGCGCCGGAGGCAACGCGATGTTGATCGTGCGGAAGCCGAGGGCGCGACCCCGGCCTGCCCCGACTTCGACCTTGCCGCTCGCGCTGTAGAACCGACCGAGCCCGTCGGCGGCGCGCTGCAGATCGCCGCCCGCGATCGCGCGGCGGATGGTCGTCGAGGAGATCGGCCGGCCGTCGCTGCCGTGCACCGACGGTACGACGTCGACGCCGAAGCCGCGCGAAGAACCGAGTCCCTGCAGCACGGCGGCGTCGCCGGAGCGCCCTCGACCGAAGCCGTGGTCGTACCCGATGAGCAGGTGCTGCAGGCCGAGCTTCTCGCGAAGCACGAGGTCGACGAACTCGGCCGCGCCGTACGTGGCAAGCGCCGGCGTGAACGGGAGCACCACGACGTAATCGAGCGGGCTCTCCGCGAGTACCTCCTCCTTCTCGATCCCGATCGTGAGCAGCGGCGGCGCGGCCGCCGGGTTCACGACCTCGAGCGGGTGCGGATCGAAGGTCACGAGCACCGCGGGCAGGCCGCGCTCGCGCGCACATTCGGCCAGCCGCTCGAGCACGAGGCGGTGACCGCGGTGCACGCCGTCGAAGGTACCGACCGTGCAGACGGTCCCCCGGACGTCGGGAGGGAGCCCGAAGGCGGCGCTAGGCCTCACGCATCACCACGCGCGGCTGCCAGCGGTCGGCGCGCCGTTCGGCGAGCGCGACGAGCGCGCCGTTGCCGG
>JAYTNC010000584.1:0-3166 GCA_043748515.1 Gemmatimonadota bacterium
CGGCCGCATCACGTGGGACGCGACGAAGCCGAACGGCCAGCCGCGTCGCGGGCTCGACACCTCGCGCGCCGAACGCGCGTTCGGATTCCGCGCGCGGACGCCGTTCGCGGAGGGGCTCGCGGCGACAGTGGCGTGGTACCGGTCGCAGCCGAGCGCATGAGTTCCAAGGACTACGAGCGCAGCGGTTCGGCTGCGACGACGCCCGGCTTCGTCGACTTCCACAGTCACCTCATGCCCGCCGTCGACGACGGGGCGCAGGACGTCGCGCAGTCGCTCGAGGCGTTGCGCGCGTTCGCGGCGCAGGGAGCGGCGACCTGCCTGACGACGCCGCACTTCGACGCCTCGCTCACGAAGTCGGCGGCGGCGTTCGTCTCGCGGATGGGGCAGTTCGACAAGGCATGGGAAGCGCTCACCGCCGCGCATGCCGGTCAGCAGGGGCTGCCGAAGATCGCGCGCGGCGTGGAGTTGATGCTCGACGATCCCGACCCCGACCTCAGCGACCCGCGCGTGCGTCTCGCCGGCGGACCGTTCGTGCTCGTGGAATTCCCGGCGATGCAGATGCCGCCCAACGCCGAGTGGGCCTTGCACAACATCCGGCAGAAGGGGTGGCGGCCGATCATCGCGCATCCCGAGCGCTACCGGAACCATGACGCGCGCCTCACGGTCCTCGCGCGCTGCCGTGCGGCGGGGGCGTTGCTGCAGGTGAACTCGGGCTCGTTGCTGGGGCAGCACGGCGACCGTGCGCGCGCGGTCGCGAACGCGCTGCTCTCGCTCGGATGGGTGGACTATCTCGCGAGCGACCACCATGCGCGCGGTGAGCCGGCGACGGGGCGCGCTGCGGCGCTGCTGCGGTCGCGCGGAGCCGACGCGCAGGTGCAGCGCCTCACGGTGGAGAATCCGCTGCGGATCCTCAGCGGTGAGGCGCCGCTTCCGGTGCAGCCGTTGGAAGCGAAGCAGGCGCGCTCGTGGTGGGAACGCCTGCTGGTGAAGTTCGCGGGTTCGGACTGAGCCCAGGCGGCGCGTGGCGCGCCGCCCGGGGCAGTGAGCTCAGCGCCGCAGGCCGCGCAGCTGCAGTTCGAAGTCGAGCGAGTTGGTCGCGAGCGTGACCGCCACCTCGAACGAGACCTGGCCGGCGATGACGCGGTCGGCGAGATGCTGGTCGAAGGTCTGCGTGCCGTACTGCGCGCGGCCTTCCGAGAGTGTGTTGCGCAGCTCGGAGAGTCGGCCGGCGTCGGTGAGCACGTCGCGCACGGGTGGCGTCATCAGCATGAGCTCGGCGACGACGACGCGCCCGCGGCTGTCGGCGCGCGGGACGAGGCGCTGGGCGACGACGCCGCGCAGGAGTTCGCTCAGCTGGAGCCGGGCGGAATCCTGGCGGTCGGGCGAGAAGTTGGCGAGGAGCGTGCGGATCGCGGTGGTCGTGTCGTTGGCGCGGACCTTCGCGATGACGAGGCGGCCCTGCTCGGCGGACCGCACGGCGAGTTCGACGAGCTCGGGGCTGCTGAGGTCACCGATCACGATGACGTCGGCGTCCTGCTCCATCGCGGCCTTCACGCCGATGAGATACGAATCGGTGTCGATTCCGATCTCGCGCTGGGTGATCTCGCAGGCGTGGTTGCGGTGCAGGTAGCGGAGCGCGGACTCCACGGTGACGACATGGCGCCGCCGCTCGCTCTTGGAGTTGAGGTGGTTCACGAAGGCGGCGATGGTGCTCGAGCGGCCCGCGCCGGGCGTGCCGGCGACGAGGATGATGCCGAAGTCCGCGAGCGCGATCGTGGCGAGCGCGGACGGTAGACCGAGCGACTCGAAGGTGGGCAGCGTGTCGGGGATGACGCGCAGCACGATCATGTAGCTCGAGCGCTGCTTGAGCACGCTGAGGCGGAAGCGGCCGATGCCGGGGGCGCTCCACGGGCCCGAGTGGTCGGACACCTCGTCGATGTCGGGCGCATGCGCCGTGGTCGCGAGGATGTGGACCGTCATCTCGTAGGTATTCGCCGCGGTCAGGATGCCGGTCTCGAGCGCAACGAGGTCCCCGTCGATGCGGGCGTAGACGACGTCGCCGGCGCGGATGTGGATGTCCGTGGCGTTCCGCGCGACGGCTTCGGTGAGGATCGTCCTCAGCCGTTCGACCTCGGCAGGCGCGGCCTCCGGGCGGGTGCGAGTGTCCGCACCGAGACCGGGAAGGGTACGACCGGGTTCCTGCACCTTTTGCGGATCGAGCACGTTCGTGGTCGCGGTTGGGTTCGGACGGTGGGTGCTGCTCGGGAATCAGCGGAAGTACCTGATCGAAGCCAAAGACGACTATATATAGACAAAAGTAAGCACTGCCAGATTCTTCGACAGTGACCTGACCTGCCACACTTCCTCGACCACGGATGCACCCAGAGACGACCGTAGAGCCTGCGACGCATATCGCAAAGCTCGGCGCGCGACAGCGCGCCGTGCGGTTGCAGCGTCGGCGCTTCTGGCGTGAAGTGTTATACGGTGGGTTGATCGTCGCTTCGGACTTCATCCTGCTGGCGGCCGTGTTCGGCGTGCTCGCGATGCTGCCGCTGGCGCGCGTGGGCCTCTGGCTCGGTCCTGACGGAACCGACTTCCTGCGCTTCCTGTTGCCGGCGGAGCCGTTGCCGCTCCTGCGCCGTCTGACGGCGCTCCTCTTCTGCCTCGTCGCGACGCGGAGCTACTCGTATACGGAGCGCGAGTTCCACAGCGGGCGGATCGTCGCGGCGCTGCTGCTCGGCCTCGCCCTGCCGCGCTGGACCGAGATCTGGACCTCCCATTTCGCCGAGCGCGCGGTCGCGCTCGGTGTGATCATCGCGGCGATCTCGGGTGCGCTCGTCGCGCAGCGGCGGATCATCACGCAGGCGCTCCGCTCGCTCGACCCGCGCGGCCTCGAGCCGGCGCGCACACTCGTGGTCGGTCCGGCCGACGTGGTGGGCGGTGTGCGCGAGGACTGGCAACGGCGCGTGGCCGAGGGCGGCGACGCTGTCGCACCCGCCTTCTTCGTGATCGGCGAATCGTGGCCGAGCGACACGCAGGAGGGGCCGGGCGAGCTCTACGAGGCGCTCACGCAGGCGCACGCCGACGCGATCGTGCTCGTCGGCCCGCTTGGCGACGCCGCGTTGCAGAGCCTCATGATCGCGGCGTCGAGCGCCGGGTGCCGCGT
>JAYTNC010000585.1:0-4031 GCA_043748515.1 Gemmatimonadota bacterium
TGTCCTTGGCTCGCATCGCCGCCTCGGTCTTCCTGCGCTGCCGGCGCGAGATCACCGGCTGCACCACCGGGCCCGACTTCTCGGCGTCCTGATAGATGCGCGCGATCAGCACGCGGCGCACGAGCACCATCACGACCGCGAGCGTCGGCACGGCGACGAGGAGTCCGAACGGCCCGAGCAGCTTCCCGCAGATCAGCACGCTCATGATCGTGAGCACGGGCGGGAGATCGACCCGGCGATGCATCAGCAACGGGACGACGAGCTGGTTCTCGGCGATGTGGATGATGGTGCCGAGCAGGATCACGAGCAGTGCCTTGGTGCCGCCGCCCTCGGTGGGAAGCACGAACAGCGCCGGAACGAGCGTCGAGACGAGCGTGCCGAAGAAGGGCACGATGGCGACGAGCCCGGTGAAGATGCCGAAGGCGAGCCAGTACGGGACGTCGAGCAGCCAAAGCCCGAAGGCCGTGAGGGCTGCGAGCGTCGTCATCGCGAGCAGCTGCGCGACGGTCCAGGCGCGCAGCGTCTCCGAGAGCGCGGCGATCACCTCGTAGGCGGCGTCGCGGTGGCGCGGCGGCGTGACGGAGATCGCGAGATCGCGGTAGAGGTCGGGGCGCACGGCGAAGTAGATCGCCATGACGAGCACCGCGACGAGATTGATGACGAGGTGGAAGGTGTCGAAGAGGCGCGGCACGAGCGCGCCCATGATGCGCTGGGCCTCCTCGAGCGCCACGCCGAAGATGCGATGCTCTCCCGGCACGAGGACGTCCTCCATGCCGGGGATCGTCGCGAGGAAGCGCTCGAGTCCCGCTTCCCACTTGCCGACGATCTCGGGAAGGACGGTGACGAGCTGTCGCGTCTGCTCGACGACGGGCGGCACGAGCAGGAAGCCGATGCCGACGAGCGCGCCGACGCTGAGCACGATGGAGACGGCGAAGGCGGCGCTACGGGGGAGACCCGTACGCGCCGCCAGGACGTCGGTGACCGCCGAGAGATAGACGGCGATGAGGATGCCGAGGAAGAGCAGGAGCAGGAGATCGGCGACGGTGCCCGCCAGCCAGAGCAGGAGGACCGTGACAAGGATGGCCGTGAATCCCGGGAGGATCCAGACCCGTCGCACCGCCGTGTCGTTCACCGCGTCACGCTCCGTGCATCAGCGACTGGCACTCAGGGCTTGCCCCTCTTGTCCTCGACGTCGGCGTTGATGGTCTCCTCGCCGGCGCCGAGCCGCCGCGGCGGCGCGGAAGTGCCTGTGCCGAGGAGTCCCATCTTCTGCTTGAGCGCGAGGAGCTGCTGGTCGGCGCTCGCGGCGCCGGCCGACTTCTCGAGCCGCTTGAAGTCGTGCGAGAGGCGGTCGCCCGAGAATTCCTCGTCGATCTCCGTGCTCGCTTTGATCATCCGCTCGTTGCTCGTGATCTTCTCCTCCATGCGGGCGAAGGCCTCGAAGGCCGACTTCTCCGACATGGACGACATGGTCTCCGAGATCTTCTGCTGCGCCTGCGCTCTCCGCTGACGGGCGAGCAGGAGATTCTTCTTGCGCTTGGCCTCTTCGATCTTGTCGTTGAGGTCGCGCAGGGAGTTCTTGAGCTTCTCGGTTTCCATCTGGTGCGACTGCCAGGTGGTCTCGAGCGCGCGCGCATGCTCGTCGTGCTCGGCCTGCCGCACGAGGGCCTGCTTGGCGAGGTCGTCACGCCCTTCCTTGATGGCGAGCATGGCCTTGGCCTCCCAGTCGGCGGCCGCCTTGTACTCGGCCTCCGCCTGGTCCTTGAGGCGCTTCTCGTCGGCGATCGCGGTGGCCACCTGCTGCTTGGCGCGCGCGAGCTGGTTGCGCATGTCGGTCACGATCTGGTCCAGCATCTTCTCCGGATCCTCCGCCTTGGAGATCAGATCGTTGATGTTGGACTTCAGGAGCGTGGCCAGCCGGTCAAAGATACCCATCGTCAGCGCGCCTCTTTGTAGGTCGCCAGCTCGCGCAGATGCGACGCGAGGGCCAGGGTGATGCTCTCGTAGCTCGCGAGGAACTCCTCGAAGTCGAGGTGCGCGAGCTCGAGCGCTTCGGTGAGCACGACCTCACCCTTCTGGATCCCGTAGGAGCCATGCAGGAGATCGGTGGCGTTGAGTTCGAGCAGTCGGCGGTAGAGCTTGGCGGCCGACGTGGACTCGGCGGGCAGGGTCATCACTTTCACGCGCAGCACCATGACCGGCGGCGAGTGATGGATGACGACGGTCATGTCGAGTTCGCCGCCCGGCTGGATGGCCCAGAGGCCGGGCTCGATCTCGTTGTAGGAGGCGCCTTCGGAGGCGAGGCGACCGAGGAAGCCTTCGATCTGTTCGGGCGTGACCATTTCCGACCCACGGTGAGGGGACAGCCTCGCGTACGGCGGGGGTGTGTCGGAAAGTTTCACTACTGATTGGGGTTACGCCAGTTCTCCGGTGTGCTGGATGCGGGATGCGGAGGGGGGAGAGGGGGTTTGGGTGCGGGGGGTGGTGAGGGATGCGGGGGGTGGGAGGGTGCGGGGGGAGGGAGACTCGGCACACCGCTTGCCTCAGACCTCACACCTCACACCTCACACCTCACACATCACACCTCAGACCTCAGACCTCAGACCTCAGACCTCAGCTTCTACTTGGTCCAGACGACCACCGCGCCGCAGCCGTCGAAGTCGTTGAACTGTGGCGGGGCGGTGTTCGCGGTGTAGACCTCGATGCGCTTGGCGCGGGACATGAGGCTGCCTTCTTCCTCGGCGGAGATGTTGCCGTTGTCGTAGCCGTCGATGAAGAAGCGCGGGCGGCAGAAGCCGGAGCCGCGACGGATCATCAACATCGGGCCATTTCGACTCTGTTGCGTGGCGGTGCGCGGCATCATCGACGAGACGAGAGTCGAGTTCACGACGGGCATCCGCGCGAGGGTGGAGTCGGAGATGAAGAACCCGTTGGACGTCTTCGCCCGCTGCTCGAACTGCAACTGCGCGCCGGACATCGGCTCGCCGGTGACGGTGACGGTCGAGAGTTCCTGCGGCACCTTCTCGAGCATCAGGTCCTCGATCTCGCTCTCGGACTCGAGGAGGTCGCGGGCGCGGAGCGCGGGCTGGAAGCCGATGGCGCGCGCGACGAACTGCGTCGAACGGCGCGGGACCTCCGCGAACACGAAGCGTCCCTCGCCGTCGGTACGCGCGTAGCGCGAGGTGTCACCGGCGATCGCGACGGTCGCGCCGGCCAGCGGCTGCGAGTCGGGGCCGATCAGGCGGCCCGTGACGCGTCCGACATCGGTGTAGGGGCCCGCGATGAGGTCGCGTCGCATGACCGGCTCGCCGTCGAGGCCCAGCACGATCTCGCCGGTCGCGACCGAGTCGCTGCCGGCGACGAGCACGAACTCGGCGTCGGTCGGCACGCCGCAGAGCGCGTAGAAGCCGCTCGCGTTGGCGGTGTCGAGCGTGGCGCGCTGCCGGCGCTCCGCCTGTCCGATGCCGATGAGCGTCTCGTGCCAGCGCGCGCCGACGGCGACGCCGGGCAGTGCGCTGCCGTCGACTCCGCGCACCTCACCGATGAGGATGCCGTCGGTCGGGCCGAAGGTCGCACCGCAGACGGCGCGCTGGTACGACGCGCGGGAGGGTGACGCGAGGCGCACGTCGCTGATCTCGCCGACGCGCACGTTCGCCGTCGCCTGCAGCGGCGGGAGCGCGAGCGAGTCGAGCCAGGGGGTCCAGAAGGCGACCGTGGCCGTGCCTGCGGCGACATCGGTGAACTCGAAGCGCCCGCGCTGATCGGTCGTCGTGCGGCGGTTGGCGCCGAGGATCAAGATCTCGGCGCCGACGACGGGCCGCGAAGTGCGAAGCGAGTCGTGCAGCACACCGCGGACGATGCCCTGGGCACCGAGCGCTCCGTCGGCGGCGGCGCTCGCCAGGAGCGCGGTGATGATCATGAAGAGCCGCGCGAGCACACGCGCGACACGAATCGGGGGGCGGGTGGGCGTCCGAGTTGTCATGGCATCACTCTCTGTGGGGACCGTCATCGCGGCGTCATCGAAATGATGC
>JAYTNC010000586.1:0-8046 GCA_043748515.1 Gemmatimonadota bacterium
CGCGCCGGTGGCGCAGGCTCCGGCGCCGAGCGTGCCACAGACGATGACGATCCGTGCGATGCATGCCGTGATGCGTTTCATAGGCTCTTGAACTCCAGTTGGACCTTTACGCGGTCGCCGTCCCCTTTGCTGCCGCGCACCTTCACCGGCACGGCCAAGAGTGTGCGACCGTCCTTCCCGCGCCAGACGCTGGTGTCCCAGCTCGTACCGTCCACCGTCGCGCGGACCGGTGTGCGTCCCCAGCCGTGCGTCACCCGCGGCGCGTACTTGTCGGGGAGCGGCGCGAAATGCCAGCCGCCCTTCCCCGGCCAACGAAACAACGTCGAGGTGAAGCGACCGCCGTAGCTCGCCATGTCGGCGCGCGATCGAGATGATGCCGTCATGCTAGCGATATGACACCGAGCCGTCCCGCTCGCCAGTGGGGACCGGACCGGCGGATCAGCCTTTGATGACCATCGGCAGGCCGAGCGGATCGCGCGGTACGGTACTCGCGGGAAGGGCCAGCGCATGGCCTGACGCGATCCGACCCGCACTCCAGAGCGCGGCGAACGCGTCGAGGAAGTCGTCGTCCTTCGCCTGCCCCGACCGATAGCGCACGCGGACCGCCGCGAACGCGCCAGGGAACTCCCGCTCGATCAGGCGCCGACGCTCGCCACGGCCCTCGGCGCGCGTCTGAGCGAAGCGCGAGGTCGATCTCGCGGATCTTCGGGATGATGTTGAAGGCCTGCTGGCTCAGGCGCTTTCCGTGCGCCGCGAACGAGCGGTCGGAGGCATCGCGATAGCCGCTCGCGTCGAGCGTGGCGCGTACCGGCGCGGGAAAGACGCTGCTCCGCCGCACGCCGTCCGCCGCGCGCATCACAAGGATCCAACCCGCGGGACAACCGTCCGCTCCTCCCACCGCGTACCGCGGACCGCTCACGGCCTGCGGCTGACGGCTCACGGTGTGCGGCGGACCGCTCACGGCCTGCGCGTGGGGGCGGGCTTGAGCTGCACCTGGAACATCAGCGGCCAGTACTTCCCCGTGAGCAACAGTTGCCCGGGCTCGGGCGAGACCGCGATCCCGTTCAGCACGTCGGTGCCGACCGGCCGGTCCGGGTAGAGCTCGGCGAAGTCGATCACGCGGGTCACCTCGCCGCTCGCGGGGTCGATGCGCAGCACGAGGTCGGTCTCGTAGACGTTCGAGAGGAGCGCACCGTCCACGTACTCGAGCTCGTTGAGCTTCACCACCTTCGTGCCATTCAAACGCACATGCACCGCGCGCACCTGCTGCAACGTTGCGGGCGAGAGCACGCGGATCGAATCGGAGCCGTCGGTCATGAAGAGCACAGTGCCGTCGGTCGCGAGCCCCCAACCCTCACCGGCATAGGTGAACGAATCGAGCGGCGCGAGCGTCGCGGCGTCGTAGACGTAGCCCACCTGCTCCTTCCACGTGATCTGGTAGAGCCTGCCCTCGAGCAGCGCGAGCCCTTCGCCGTAACGGTCCGCGGGCAATACGTGCCTCGCGAGCACGCGCCCCGTGCGCAGCTCGACGCGCCGCAACTCCGAGTGCGAATAGCGGCCGGTGCTCTCGTAGAGCACGCTGTCGTCCCACACGAGGCCCTGGGTATATGCGGCGCTGTCGTGCGGAAAGGTCGCGGTGACGTCGTACTCGGGCGTCGGCGCGCCGCCGGCCGCCGAACAGGCGAGGCCGGCCAGCGCGCAGAGCAGCAGCACGAGGCCCTCGAGTTCCTTGAGCTTCGCGCGCGCGAGCTTCCGCACGAGCGCGGTCGGCAATGGCTCGCCCAGCGGGATGCGGACGGTGCCCTTGGCGGTCTCGTATCCCTGCAGTGCCTTCGCGTTCGCCTCGCGGATGGCGTCGCCGATGGGATACAGGCTCACGTGCGCCTTCCACGCCGCATACCAGAGGAAGACGCGGCCGTCGAGCTTGAGCGCCGGGATGCGATAGCTGAACGCGTCGGTCGCGCTGGGCGCGACCGCCAGCAACTCGGCGCGCAGTTGCTTGAGCACGCGTCGCGCAGCGGAGGGAAGTGCCGCCAGATATTCCCGCACCTGATCCTGCATTTCGCCTCCTCCGTGTGGCACGGATCTCGCGTTGGCTAACGACGCACGCGCGCTCTATTATATCGCGCGTCCCACTTCCCACCCACCTGCAAGAGGAACGAATGTCCTCCAATCGGCGCTCCGGCAATGCCGTGAAGCAGGGCTACGGTCGCGTCGTCGCCGGGCCGGTGTACGGCGGCCTCGCCGACGACGCCAAGGGCTCGCACGACATGTCGGTCGTCGCCGGCCGCGAGTACGTGCTTTTCGGCGCCTGCGACAACGACTGCACCGATCTCGACCTGCTGATCTACGACGGCTCGGGCGATCTCGTCCGTCGCGACGTCGCGACCGACGGCCGGCCCGTGCTCATCTTCACCGCCGCCAAGGCGGGCAAGTACCGGATCCAGGTGGTCATGGCGAGCCGCAGCGACGAGCCCGGCCGGTACGGCCTCCAGCTGATTTCGAAGTAGCACTCCTCTCGGCACGGCGCGAGCCCGCGGCGGACCACCCGCCGCGGGCTCGTGTCAGTCAACGTTCCAGTGTTGCGCGAGCCGGCGTCCGCCCCACATCCCGAGGCCGAAGCCGACCATGCTCAGCATGAATGCCGTCATGATCCCGATGTCGGCGCCGAGCCACCAGCCGAAGGCGCTGCCGATCGTCGTCGTGATCATCACAATGACCTTCGTCATGGCTGGCCTTGGGGAGCGGGGGGCGGGCGTCGTTCGACACCGCGACGACTCCTCAAATAGAATACCGCGGCGGGGCGGCGGCGAGCACTCGCACGCCGCACTCTGACGACGGCAGCACGTATTCGCGCAGGAACGGCTCGTGGCGCATCGCCTGCGCCGGCGTCCCGAGCTCGTACGTCGTGCCCGACGTGCACCAGGTCACGTGATGCGCGAGCGCGAGCAACGACGGCACCTCGTGCCCCGCCACGAGGATCGCGTCGTTCATGCGCGCATGAACGCGAGGAGCAGTTCGCCGGTGAACGCGACCGCACCGAACACGCCTGCCGTGACCGCGGGCGAGTAGCCAAGGTCGGCCCAGAGCATCGTCTCTCCGCGCCGGCGGAGGTCGATCGCGCCCAGCACCGTCACGAGCACGACCAAACCGAACGGGCTGTCGGACGAGCTGCCACCGGACCGCTCGGCCGCTGCGCCGATCCCCGCGACGAGGAGCCTCAGCCCGGCGTGGATCACGAGTGCGCGCAACAGCAACGAGCGCAGCGGGATCAGGAGGCGCAGGGCTACAGACTCACGATCCGCGGCGTCCCGACTTCGCCGACGTGGCCGGAGGTTTGGCGCGCTGCAGCGGCGCGGCGGGGGCCTTCGCGGGCGCGCCGCCGACCACCGGCTTGGCCGCAGCCGGTTTCGCGCGCGAGAAGTCCGGGACCTTCGTGCGATGCTTCTTCGACATGGCTCTCTCCGTGATTATCGGTGTTCCAGATGAACTGCAGCGCGCGTCACGCCGACGATCCCTTCCACGTCGCCGCGTCGATGATCGACCAGAGATGGATCAGCCAGCCGAGCAGGATGACCCAGAGCGCCGCCGCGAGGAGGAACTGCAGGATCGCGATGCCGAGCCGCCCCTGCACGAGCTGTCCGAGCCCCGGCACGAAGAAACTGCAGACGGCGGCGATCACGTTCCCTGTCGAGCCTTGTCCGGTCATGGTGCCTCAGTGCGAATGAGTGAACGGAGTGCGATCGAGCACTCCCGCGTCGACGAGCACGCCCTCGAGGGCGTCTGGGATCATCGTGGGCCAGAGCACGAAGCCCTCGAGAAGCACGAGCGGACGCGGTGCGCGCGTAGTGCCTGCATAATGATGCCTCGCCCACAGCTCATATGCGAACGACACGACGCCGCCGACCGTCGCGAAGATGCACCAGGTCACCAATGCGACGAGCCAGGGCAGCGTGATCGCCATCCACAGGCCGACGCCATATGCGACCGCGAGCCCCATCACGCGGATGCTCTTGAGCACCGGGTTGAAGACGAGGCAGCAGGTCGTCCAGAGCGCGACGCCGAGCAGCATCAGGGCCCAGAGGATGTCGACGTACCAGATGGTCATGCGCGGTCAGCGCAGCCAGCCGTTGGCCGCCGCCTTTCGCGCAAGCAGCACCAGACCGATCGCGATGACGAGCACCATGCCCTGGATCACGAGCGCGGCCGGGACGACTCCCGCTCCGCTCATCAGGAAGAACGACGCATCCTGCACGACGAGCGCCGCGAGCGAGACGATCAGCAGCGACGTCGCCCATCGTTTGCGGAGGATCAGGCCGAGCGACCCGAGTGCTCCGCCCCACACGGCGACGGCGGTCGCGGCGACTGACCAGGCGGGCCGCGAGTCGTAGAGCGCCTGCTCGGCCGCGCTCAGCTTCGCGACGTCCTCGGGCGTCAGCATCACGTCGCTCAGGTACGCGGCGCATCCCATCAGGTTCCACAGCAACGCGACGACCGCGACCGGCATGTACCACTTCGGTGCTTGTTCCATTGGGCGCTTCTCCTGGGATCGTGTCCGCCGCGAGCTTACGGGCGCGGCGGCGGCGGCGCAAGCCGGCCGAAGGGGCCGCGCAGGAACACCATCGCGTACGCGAGGCAACGGGTCCTCGGATGGTGGCGTGTCTCGAACGATACTCAGCGCGTCAGGCTCAACTCCATGTAGACGTCCGCGTCGACGTACGGCGGCACTCCGGGGAACGGCCGATGTTCGAAGCCCATCGACTCGTAGAGTCCGATCGCGGGTCCCAATCGCGAGTTGGAAACGAGCACGACGCGTTCGGCGCCGCGCTCGCGAGCGAACTCGAGCACGCGCTGCACCAGCACGCGACCGAGTCCACCACCCTGCGCGGGAGGCGTCACACAGAGCTTGGCCAGCTCGAACTCCCGCGCGCCGTGCGGGATCGCGGCGCAGGTCCCGACGGCGACCCCGGACCGCAGCGCGAAGAAGATCTCGCCACCGGGTGCGACGATCTTGCCCTCCGGATCACCGAGGTACTCCTCGTCGAGCGGCTCGACGGTGAAGAAACGTTCGAGCCACTCGCGATTCAACCGCGCAAAGGCGGGCGCGAGCCCGGGCCGGTATCGCACGATCTCCGTGGTCACGCCGAACGGGATCGCGCGTAGGAGAATGTCAGAACGCGAGCCTCTCCCTCGAGCGCGCGGAACGCCTCCACCTCGTCGAGTCGTTCCTTGAGCGAGCCACCGGCCCGCGCCACGGAGCGCAGCCGCTGCGCCCACAGGCCGAACGTCACGGCGACACCCTCGTTCCGGCGGCGGCCAGGGCGGTCGTATCGTCGGCCATCACGCCGAAGAGATTCCCCGCCGGATCCTTGCAGTACGCCAGCCATCCGATGCCCTTGATCGGCATCTTTGGCACGGCGACGGTCCCGCCCGCCGCCAGCACCTGCTGCACGCTCGCATCCACCGAGGCGACGCCGACGGTGCAGACGAAGGCGTTCACCGCCTGACCGTCGGTCGGCGCGGCCCCTCGACGGACCACCATTCCGCCATTGATCCCGGCGGACGGCTCCGCTCCCGTCGTGACCAGCCAGTACCGATTCTCCGTCGGCACTTCCACTCCCGGAATGATCCATTCCTGGATCCGCCAGCCGAACACATCACGGTACAACGCCGCCACGCGCTCGGGATCGCTTGCGTGGACTTCGAAGTGCACGACTCGATTCATGGCTCGACTCCTCCTCTGCCTGATCTAAGCGTGCAGTGTGACCGCCCGCCAGCCTGCCCCGGCCGCGTGCCCCGGCCGCGTCGCTCAGAGATCCGAGAGGACCCACCAGCCGGAGCCGCCGAAGAAGAACGCAACCGTGATGCGCCGCCTACGGAGCGCGCTCGCCGAACGCGAAGACCGCGATCTGGAGCCGCGTGTGCAACGCGAGCTTCTCCATCACGTTGCGCACGTGGCTCTTCACCGTGTGCGTCGCGATGTTCAGGCGCACCGCGATCTCCTTGTTGCACAATCCCGCCGAGATAAGGTTGACCACCTCTTGCTCGCGGGGCGTCATCCGCACCGACTGCAGCGCCGTGGCCGGCGACCGGACCATCGAGTCGTGGGCGATCTGCGCGAACCGCGTGTTGACCATCGACGGGGGCAGGACGTTCGCGCCGCTGTCCACGAGGTGAATGGTATTCACCAGCTCGTCCACCGTGACGTCCTGCATGATGAACCCCGCGACGCCGGCATTCACGAACGCCACGACATCCTCGTGCATCGGCAGTTGGTACATCACGATCACCCGCACGTCCGGGCACTCACGCCGGACACGCGCGGCCACACGCAGACTGTCTTCTCTCCGCGTCCCGATGTCGAGCAGCACGACCTGCGGCCTGACGTTCCTGATCTCCGTGATGTCGTCGGTGCCGTGGCCGAACACGACATGCAGGTCGTCGAACTGGTTGAGCAGCGCGGCGATCCCCTCGCCCACGAGGGTGTTGTCCCCGATCAGCGCGACAGGGATCGGGTGGGCGCGCAGGGGTGGCGCGGCGAGGATCATCACGCCAAAGACCTACTACTGCCGTTCGCGTCGGAGAATCGGGAGAGGCCTGTTTCGGTGTCGAGGGATTCCTGCGTTTCCTTCGGGGGATTCCTCGTGTGCGGCCTACGCGCGCAGGATCTTCTCCATCGGCCTGCCCTTGGCCAGTTCATCCACCAGCTTGACCATGTACCGGATCTTCCGCATCAGTGGGTCCACGATCTCCTCGATGCGCACCCCGCAGATGCCCTCGTCCACTTCGGGCCTCGTGTGCTGTTGCCGCGCTCAGCGGAGCGGGTAGCGACTCTTCGTCACGGCGACCGACCGGGCGACCAGCTTCTCCAGCACCTTCAGATCGACGTCGGCCCGGCGCCTGATGTAGACACAGACTTTGCCCGTCCTGCTGTGCGCTCCGAGCTTGGCCAACAGGTCGTCCCGACCGTCGAAGTCCGCTTCGATGTACACGACCAACTCCCTTCCCCGCGCGGCGAAGGCAGCGAGCGCGGAATCGCCTTCGTGACCGCTGGCGTGCGTGTAGTGGTAGCTCCCGAAGCCCACGATGCTCGGCCCCCACATCCCTCGGCGCTTGCCTGGTGACCTTTCGCGTGAGTGCGACCAGACTCCTGGCGTCGTTCCGTTGCTCCGCGTTCGCCATGGCAGCGATGTGACGCTCGGCGCGGACTTCCGTGGGCCTGGTCTTCGGTGTCGACATGTGAGCCTCCGATCGATCTGCGACCTGACGTCGCTGATCGCCACGATGACGTCGCGGGCGCGGCCATGCACGACTTCCCGCTCGTCGAACTGACTGAGCAGCGCGGGAATCCCTCTTTCCCCGTCGGGGACTTCCTCAGGTGCGCGAGCTGGCGTCGTCCTCAGGCGGCTTGGCCGAACGCATCGTCGCGCGCACGACCAAGGTGCCAAGCACTCCCAGCAGCAGCGCGCGACCCCACACCGACGGACTCCGGTCCATGCCTACCAGCCGCAGCAACAGACTGAAGACAACGATCATCGCGCGCTGTTCAGGGAGCACAACTCTCCTCGCGGGGCCGGCAGCCCTGTCACGCACCGCGGCAACTTTCGAGCGACCCCAGATCGCCGCACCGATCCCGATGCACAGCAGGCCCGGTCAGACGGTCAGGTCCCCTTGCTCCAGCAGCAGCTCCGCCACGGCGAGCAGCAGCAGACTCGTGCCGAACACCAAGCCGCTGATCCGGAGTGGTCGCTCTGCGGTTCGGGCATCCCGCCTCTGAGCACGCGTGTCGCGGTGAGTTGCTCGAACGCGAGCTTGCGGCCCGCAACCGCCAGGAAGCCCGCGAACGCGGCGCCGACCGTGAATCCGAGCGCGGCGAACGGTGCGACCTGAGAAAGGGCAGCGCCGACGTAATAGGATGGAGGGTGAGCACTGAACGGCCCGTTCCACACCAGCTCGATCACCACGGAAAGAACGCCACCGAACACCGCCCACGGAACTGCGAAGGCGAAGGCCGTGCCGATGATGCCGCGCAGGATTCGAATGACG
>JAYTNC010000587.1:0-2893 GCA_043748515.1 Gemmatimonadota bacterium
GTACCAGCTCTCGGTCGAAGCGGGCGCGACCGTGATCGTGGGCGTGAACAAGTTCGGCGACGGCGAAGCCCCTCCGATCATCCCGGCGCCTGACTTCGCGAGTCTCGAGCAGGGGCAGCGTGAACGGCTCGCCGCGGTGCGCGCCAAGCGCGATGCCTCCGCGGTCGCCAAGGCGCTCGACGCGATCCGCGCCGCAGCGCCGGCTTACGCGCGGCCCGGCGCCGCACGCGTGGCGATGATGCCGCTCGTCATCGAAGCGGTGAAGGCGCGCGCGACGGTCGGGGAGATCTCCGACGTGCTGCGCGGGACGTGGGGCGAGTACCGGCCGGGCTGAGCCCGCCGCGATGTACGCCACCTGCCTCAACTGCCACGCCCCACTCGGGGCCAACGAGATGCTCGAGCGGTTCCCCGTCGGGCGGAAGCTCGCGTTCGACCCGGCGAAAGGACGTCTCTGGGTCGTCTGTCGCGCTTGTCGTCAGTGGAACCTCTCCCCGCTCGACGAGCGCTGGGAGGCGATCGAGGAAGGTGAACGGTTGTATCGCGACACGCGGCTCCGTGCCTCGACCGACAACGTCGGACTCGCGCGGCTTCGCGACGGTACCGAACTCATCCGCATCGGCGAGCCGCAGCGCCCCGAGTTCGCCGCCTGGCGCTACGGTGCGAGGTTCACGAAGCGCTGGATGCTCAATGCCCCCGGTGCCGCGGTGGCCGGCACCTTCGGCGTGCTCGCGAAGGGCGGTGGCGCGCAGTTCCTCTTCAAAATCGGACTGATCCCTGCCGTCACGGTGATCGGTCTCGCCGCCACGGCCGCGATGATCCGCCGGCGCAGGATCGTGAGCCGGCTCGTCGACCGCGACGGCTCACGCATCGCGCTCACGCAGGCGCATGTCGAGACGCTTCGCATCGTGCCCGACGAGGAGGAGCCGGAGGGCTGGTATCTCCGCGTGCGGCGGCCGAATCCCTGGGCACGCTGGTTCCACGCGCATGATCCCGAACTCGTCCTGCGCGGTGCCGACGCCACACGGGCGGTGGCGACGCTCCTCCCGCGGGTCAACCGCACCGGCGGCCGCCGCGCGACCGTCGCCGAGGCCGTCGCGGTGCTCGAACGCTACGGAAGCGCCGCGGGCGTGCTCAGGAAGGCGAGCCGCTACGATATCGACGCGAAGAAGTCGCGACGATTCGGGCGCTTCGACACCATTTCGGACGACGACACGCCGTCGACCCTCTCCGAGTTCGTGAAGGCGCCCGCGCCGATCCGCCTCGCCGTCGAGATGGCCGCCCACGAGGATCAAGAGCGCCTGCTGATTGCGGGCGAACTCGACGACCTCACCACGCAGTGGAAGGAGGCCGAGGAGATCGCCGCGATCTCCGACGACCTCACACTGCCGCCCGCGGTGCTCGCGCAGCTCGATCGACTGCGCCTGCGTTAGCGTTCGCGCGTGTATTCGACCTGCATCTTCTGCCACGCGTCGCTCGGCGCGAACGAATCGCTCGAGCGTTTTCCCGTGGGACGCCGGATCGCGTTCGACGCCGCGAAGGGACGTCTCTGGGTCGTCTGCGCCGTCTGCCGTCAGTGGAACCTCTCCCCGCTCGACGAGCGGTGGGAGGCGATCGAGGAGGCGGAGCGGCTCTACCGCGATACGCGGCTCCGGGCTTCCACCGACGAGGTGGGCTTGGCGCGCGTGCGGAATGGCACCGAGCTCATCAGGATCGGTCGCCCGCTCAGACCGGAGTTCGCGGCCTGGCGGTACGGCGATCGGTTCTCGTTGCGGCTGCGCCGGTATGCGGTGCAGTCGACCATCGTCGGAGCCGGCCTGGTGGGTCTCATAGCCTTCGGGTGGATGGCCGGCATCGGCTTCACGGTGCTCCCGTCGAATCTCATGACGCACTTGATGCACCGGGCCGGAACGCGCCGCGTCATCGCGCGATTCGCCGATGCCGATGGGCCGTTCACTGTCACGCATTGGGGCGCGAGAGCCGGTCGGATCATCGAGGCGCCCGCCGATCCGCTCGGCTGGCAGCTCACGATGCCGGGTCTGCGCGCTAACGTCGCCGTCGGGAAGTTCGGCCGGAAGTCCGATGGCAACGAGCCACGCATCACCTTCGCCGGAGCCGAGGCGATCGAGGTCGCGCGTCGCGTGCTCCCATGCATCAATCACGTGGGTGCGCGCCGCTCCACGGTGGGGGATGCGGTGCGATTGCTCGAGAAGGGTGGGGACCTCAACGGCACGTTCCTCACGGCGGCGCGGATCAGGGTCGATCCGTATCTCGGCGGCCTACCCGCCGAGACGCGCCTCGCGCTGGAGATGGCCGCGCACGAAGACGTCGAACGTAGGGCGCTCGACGGCGAGCTTGCCGCACTCGAGGCCGCTTGGAAGGAGGCCGAGGAGGTTGCGGCGATCGCCGACCAGCTGACGCTCCCCGAGTGGGTCGCGACCCGGATGGAGCGTCTGGGCGGCAGCTGAGGAGCCGTGCTGGGTTGAACAGGCTCCCGCGCGCGGCTAACTTTAAACGGCTCCACACGTTACGCCTTCCCAGCCAGATGCCGACCTACGAGTACCGCTGCCCTGAAGGGCATGATTTCGAGAAGTTCACTCAGAAGATGAGCGACGCGCAGGGCGAGCTTCCGTGCCCGACCTGCGGAAAGGTCGCTGCACGCCGCATGTCCGCGGGCGGCGGGCTCGTCTTCAAGGGTTCCGGCTTCTACATCACCGACTACGGCAAGGACGGCAAGAAGGATCAGCGCGCCGCCGAGAAGTCCGACGCCGGGTCGACGCCGTCGGCAGTCGTGCCACCCACACCGGGCGCGCCGGCCGCGACTGCCACCGCTGCGGCACCGGCACCGACCGCCCCCGCGCCCAGCGCACCCAAGTCCACGGGTCCCGACAAGTGA
>JAYTNC010000588.1:0-1933 GCA_043748515.1 Gemmatimonadota bacterium
TCGGTGGAGCGCGAGCTCCTCGAGAACGCGAGCGGGACCTGCCTCGCCCCGTCGCCCACGCTCGGAGACGACGTGCGCGAGGCGGTGGTGCGATCCTTCGGGCAGGTCTTCGAACGGCACGCGTCGCGCACGACGCTCGCGGAGCTCGCACCGGCTATCGGAGGCGGCGCATTCCTCGTAGAATAGGCCGCGCGACCCATCCCGGAAGCTCATGGCGACAAGGCGAAGCAAGACACAACTGAAGAAGGCGCCGGCCGCCAGAAAGCCACCAAAGGCGAAGCACCCGGCGCTCGTGGCCGACGGTGCCACCGCGCGTCGCCAGTCCGCCCTGCTCCGCCTCAGTTCCGCGATCGCCGCAGCCACCAACGAGCAGGAGATCTGCGACAGCGTCGTCAACGGGCTCCGCGACGATGCGCTCGGCTACGCCTTCCTCGGTGTCTTCCTCATTGACGAGGCCACCGGCGACCGCGTGATGGTCGCGAGCGTCGGCTGGACCGCCGCGCAGCCCGGCTTTCGTCTGGCGAAGGGTCACGGCATCACCGAGCGCGCGCTCCTCGACGGGAAGCTGCACTACACGCCCTCCGTGCGCCGCGAGTCGAACTACGAGCCGACGCTGAACTCCGGCTCCGAAGTGGATGTGCCGCTCATCATCGACGGCAACGTGATCGGCGTCCTCGCGGTGGAGAGCACCGAACCCGAGGCGTTCGGCCCGAGCGACTTCGAGATCCTGACCGCGGCAGCCAACCAGGCGAGCATCGCGATCGCGCGGGCGCGGCTGATCGTCTCGCAGGGCCGGCGCGCCGACGAGATGCAGGCGGTGCTCGGCTCGATGGCCGACCTGCTCACGCAGCGCGAGTTGCCGCGGACGCTGCAGGCGACGCTCGAGCGCGCCGTCACGCTGCTCGGGGTCTCGGGCGGCGAGCTCGCCATCTTCGACTCCGTCAGGGGCGAGCTTGTCGTCGCGGCGAGCCACAAGATCGGCCGAGATACGACCGGGATCCGGCTGCAGCTCGGTGAGGGCGCGATGGGACTCGTCGCGCAGTCGCGTGAACCGCTCATCATCCCCGACTATCACGCGTGGCTTGGACGGTCGTCGAAATACAGCGACGTGCCCGTGCGGTCGGTCGTCGCCGCACCGCTGCTCATCGACAATCGCCTCGTCGGCGCGATCGCGATCGTGGACGCGAACCCGACGCGCACATTCGGGCCGGACGACCTGCGGCTCCTCAACCTCTTCACCCCGCAGGCCGCGATCGCCATCGAGGGCGCGCGCCTCTACGAGGAGGCGGCGCGCCAGCGCGAGTTCTTCCGCAGTCTGCTCAACAACAGTCCCGTCGCGATCGTCCAGCTGGACACGGATTACAAGGTCGCCTCGTGCAATCCCGCATTCGAACAGCTCTTCCTCTATTCCGAAGAGGAGGCCCGCGGCCGCAACCTCGACGAACTCATCACGGACTCGAGCACGCTCGGCGAGGCCGCGCAGTACAGCCGTGACGCCGCCGACCGGCCTGTGAAGGGGATCGGACAGCGACGGCGGAAGGACGGCACCATCGTGGATGTCGAGATCCTCGGCGTGCCGGTCATCGCCGACGAATCGCGCGTCGCGTTGATGGGGATGTATCACGATATCAGTGCCCTGACCGAAGCGCGGCATGAGGCCGAGGGCGCGAATCGCGCCAAGAGCCAGTTCCTCGCCAACATGAGCCACGAGCTGCGCACACCGCTCAACGCGATCATCGGCTACAGCGAGATGTTGCAGGAGGAGGCGCAGGAGGTCGGGCTCGAGTCGTTCATCGGCGACTTGGCGAAGATCCAGACGGCGGGCAAGCACCTGCTCGCGCTGATCAACGACGTGCTCGATCTCTCGAAGATCGAGGCCGGGAAGATGGAGTTCACCCCCGAGACGTTCTCGGTCCGCGAGGTCATCGAGGCC